>CAZYMK010000001.1:0-12879 GCA_964648885.1 uncultured Geobacter sp.
CGGTTGCACTTGACCCTGCTGGTATGACTCCTGCCGGCCTGGTGCTGCCTCAGACTCATCGTACCGGAACATGTTCAGCTCTGCCTGCAGCTCCTGAGAAACCGCTGCCAGCCGCACTGATTCGTCGGCAATGGCATCGGTAGCCTGCAGTGTCTCACGCAAAACCAGATCAATGGTCTGTATATCGTCGCTGATCTGGGATGACGTGGCTGACAGCTGTTCTGTAGCCACTGCTATCTGCTGGGTCATCCCCTGCAAACCGTCCACACCGGCGACAATGCTCGCCAACGCAGCACCTGCTTCTTCAGAGTAGCGGACCCCCTGCCCAACCCGCACCAGGCTTTGCTGCATCGCCTCCACTGCCTTGCCGGTGTCCCCCTGGATGGCTGAGAGCTTGCTGCTGATCTCTACGGTCGCGGACTCGGCCCGACGTGCAAGGTTACGCACCTCGTTGGCAACCACCGCAAAACCCATTCCGTGTTCTCCGGCACGGGCTGCCTCTATGGCTGCATTCAGCGCCAGCAGATTGGTCTGGTCGGTGATATCACGGATAGTCACCACAATTTCTCCGATCTGCTCAGAACGCTGGTGCAGACTGACGATGGTGGCCCGGGACTCCTCCACTGCTTCCGCAATGGCCTGTACCTCGGCAATGGTCCGGTCCACTACTGCAGCGCCGTCCTGTGCGGTCTTACGGGCACTCGCTGCCGATTCGGCAATTTGTGCCGTGTGTTGCGCCACATCGGCCACCGTCTGTGAAAGTTCGCTGCCGGCGGTGGCCACCTGCCCAACCCTTTCACTCTGCTCCCGCACCTGACTGGTGATCAGCCCCACCGTCCCGGACAGCTCCTGGGAGGTACCTGCAAGGGAACCGGCCGTGACGGCGATTGCCCTGATGATCCGTTGGAACGCCCCGATCAGGCCGTTGAAGGCATTGATGGACTGGCCGATCTCGTCCTGACGCTGCACAGCCACCGAGCGCCGCAGATCCCTGCTTTCGGCTATTTCGCTGATGGTGCTCTCCAGCAGGTGCAGCGGCTTGCGGATACCGATGATCAACAGGCCGTTCAGGAGCAGCACCAGCAAGCCTATCCCCAGAGCGCCCGCCATCATTATGCCGGTACGTTGTTGAGATCTGTTCTGCATCTGTTCAACCAGCGTCTGCTGCTCTGCAGTGGTTGCAGAGACCTGGGCCTCACTTAAACGGGCCTGCTCCCGGCTGACCTGTTTTACCGTTGCCACGGTGGCAGACACCTGGCCCATGCTGATCAGCACGTTACGCTGGGCAGCAACGATCCGTCCGATAGCTGCAGCGGCACGCCCGGCTCCGCTGCCGATCTGCTCAACCGCATCCTTGACCACACCACCGCTTTTGACCGACATCACCTCTGTCTCCGCCACCTTGAGACTTTTACGAATTCTGGCCTGGACTGCTCCGATCTCGGCCACCACCCGGTTCAACTCTTCTTCGGAGCCGCTCAGCATCACCATGCGGGCCTTGGCATCCAGCAGACGCATATCTACATGGATCTGGTTGACTGCCTCTTCAGCAGTCACGATCCGTTTGTTGATCTGCAGATCGCTTTCAATACCGTTTCGGCAGTTCTGTACTTTTTCCGGCAGGGTGGCGTTATCGCTCATGCCGGAAACCGCCTCGCCCTGCAATGCCCGGTCAATATCCCGTGAATAGGCCTGGGCCCGGCGGGCAGCTGTGCTGCGCAAACCTGCAATAACATCCTTGATCCCTTCCAGTGAGGCTTCTGCCCCTCTGATGGCACTGCCAAGGTTTGCTGCTTCAGCCTTGAATACGGCCAGGCTGGCAAATTTATCCTGCACTGCGGTCGCCACCTGCTGCTGTAATGCGTCAAAAGAAGAAACATCCAGCTGTACACCCTTTAACGCCTGAATCTCATTGCTGAGCTGCTGCAGGCCGGCACGGCGCTCTTCCATGACTGCAGTCAGACGTTTCAGCTCCTGTGCATCATCCAGCATGCCAGCCTGCAGCAGGTCGCTGGAGAGCCGCTCCACGGTCTGCTGAAACTGCAGCATCTTGACCTGCAGCGGCGTGGAGCGGGTAGTCAGTTCCTGGATGTTCTTCTGAAATCCTGAAATAGTCAGGTAGCCCATCAGCACCACCGCCGCAAACCCGGCAAAGGTCAGCAGACTGTTGATCGTCAGCTTCATGCGAATTGTCATATGGGTGCCTCCTCCACACTTTTATTAGAGAAGCGCTAACCCTAGCAGTTCGATGTTACAGCCCGGTGGCAACCTGGCAAATTCTCTGTGGCACCTTTGACAACGGTAAAAACGCTGCTACGGCGCTTGTTGCAGAGTTTTTGGAATACTGACACGCAACCGCCACCTTGAGCTGCTAAGGTCTGCACAATCATACCGTACACCCGGAAGAGACCTGTAGAAGGAGGAATGTGACGATGAAATTCAAGACTATGGATGATTATTACGCCTGGACCTGTGACTGGTGCGACAGTGAGAACCGAAGCCTGTGGGTAAAGGTGGCCAAGGGGGATATCGCCTGCGGTGCCTGCCACCGTCAGACCAGCCTGCCCACCTCAAGCCTGGCCAATATCGGTATGCAACGCCACATGATGGCCGGATTGTGCTGACGGAGAATGAATGATGTTTCTTCTGCGAATTTTGACCATGCGCCGCCAGCTTGAGCAACTTGATCTCCAGCTGGAGCGGCTGCGAACCCTCACCGGCCGCAAGGCCTGATCGGACGTGCTGATGCGACACCTTATCCGTAAACACCTGCAGCCGCTGACCGACCGCCACCCGGCGCTGATGACCATGGCCACTGCTACGGCCGGATTCATCCGCTCCATTGCCATCAAGCCGTACCAGCAGCGCCATCGCCCCAGGGAGCGGGCTCTCTGGGAGCAGTACCACAGCCTGCATGCGGTACGCTGCCAGATCTACCGTGAGAAATCAGCCGGTTCCCATCCTACCATTGTGGTGGCAGGCTTTGTGCCGGATGCAACCGAGGTGGTTGAGTTCCAACGGCCGATCCTGCGCAGCCACGGCAGCATCTACTACCTGAATTATCCCCGCAACGGGTTCAGGCAGGAGCTGTTTGAGGCACAGCTGGCCGACCTGATTGACGAGTTGGCCCTGCAGGGAGAACGACCGGTGTTGATGGGGGTCAGCTTTGGCGCCGGACTGGTGGTTGATTTTCTGCGTCGGGCGTCGGAAGAGGTGCACAACCGTTTGCGGGGCCTGTTGCTGATCAGCCCGGTACTCTGCACTGCCGACCTGATCCGTCCCGATAACCAGCGCACCGGCGGCGTACGGATGCTGGAATCGAATCTGCGCAAGATACTGAAGGCTGATCCGGAAGATCCGGAGGATCTCAACCGGCAGCTGACGCGGGCCCGCCGGTGCTTTCAGGCCCTGTTTGAGGCAGGTGCCGAGAACCGGCAGTTGACCACCCGGCATCTGGCCATCCGCCAGCGGATCTTTGATGTGCTGGAGCATACCTCCAACATGGGTGGCTATGAGCGGGTACTGGCGCTGCGTACCTTTGCCCGCCCCAACTGCAACAATACCATCTTTGCCGGTCCCACCCTGGTTATGCTGGCAGAGGACGAGCAGAGCATCCTGGTGCCCGGCTCACCCACCCTTGCCCTTTGCAACGACCATGGCTGTTTCCGGAAGATCTTCCCGGAAGGCAAGAGCTGTCTGGTGGCGTCACAGGATGCTGACGATCCGGTGCCGCACGCCTCACTGATCTTCCATCAGCATTGCTATAATCCCCGGCTGGAGGCATGGATGCAGAAGCTGCACAACCAACCGCTGCTGGCGGTTGTGTAAATCATTACCGGTAGCTCATGCACAAGTCAGACACGTCCCCTCCCCAGGAGGGTGTCTACGTTAACTTTGAGCTTTTAGTTCCCTCCCCCGCTGGGGGAGGGAGCTTTACATGAGCCTTATTGATTTAAGTTAACGTAAATGACTTGAGCAAGAAGCGCAAAGGAGTCTTTTTGCTGATTTCATCACTACTCTCCCTGCCGATCCGCGCAGCCGCCGACATCCGTGCCCGGCGGTTTTTGCGTAAGGACCCGCTTGAGGCACAACGCAGCGTGCTGCCTGATCTGCTGCGACGCAGCGCAGCCACCCGTTTCGGCAGGACCTGCGGCTTTGCCGAGCTGGCAGCCTTGCCGTTTGAGCGCTGCTACCAGCGCTATCAGGAACAGGTGCCGATCCGTACCTATCGACAGTTTTGGGATGACTGGTTCGCTCCCCACCTGTCCACGTCCCATCAGGGGCAGCAGCTGGTACTGAAAGATTTGACCTGGCCCGGTCTGATTCCCTGGTTCTGCGAGACCTCCGGCACCACCGCCCCGACCAAGTTTATTCCGTTTACCCAAGAGATGTTTGCCATGAATCAGCGGGCCGCGCTGGACATGCTCTGCTGTTACCTGAGCCGTGAACCGGGCAGTACCATTCCCGGAGGGAAAATCCTCTACATGGCCGGCAGCACACACCTGAAGGAGATGGGTGACGGGGTTCAGGCCGGCGACATGAGCGCCATTACCTTGCGTAAACGGCCTGCCTGGCTGGACCGTTACGTGGAGCCGCAGGAGCCGCTTGCCTCAGCCCCCTGGGACCAGCGCCTGGACGGCATGGCCCGCCTGCTGCTGGAGGATCGCCGGATACGCATCCTTTCAGGCGTTCCACCATGGATACTCTTGCTGCTCAAACAGGTGGAACAGCTCAGCGGCAAGCCATTTTGTACTGCAGTGCCCAACCTTGAGCTGATCATCCACGGCGGTACCAGCATGGCCCCCTACCGTGGTGAGTTTGAGCGGATGCTGCCCGGCAGTGGTGTGCGTTTTCTTGAACTGCTCCCTTCTTCAGAGGCGTTCATGGGCTTTCAGGTGCAGGGCGAAGCAGCCATGCGCCTGACACCCTACTATGGAGCGTTTTTCGAGTTTGTTCCGCTTGAGCAGCTGGATGACTCTGGTGCACCGGCGGCCGATGCCGCTGCTGTGCCGCTGCAGGGGGTTGTGGCCGGGCAGCGCTATGCCGTGATCCTCTCTACCTGTGCCGGGCTCTGGCGCTATCACATCGGCGATACCCTGCGGTTTCTGGACACTGACCGTTTTCAGATCGAGTTTACCGGCCGGGACAAGTTTCTGGACCGCTTTGAGGAAAAGGTGACCCAGGGCGAGGTGGAGCAGGCGGTGGCAGCCGTCAATGTCGGGTACCAGGATCTGGTGCGGGAGTTCATAGTGGGGGCCGATATTGCCGGCCGCTGCCACCTGTGGATCCTGGCCTGCCGGTCCAACGAACTCTCCCCCGGAGTGGTTGCTGAACAGCTGGACCGTCATCTGCGCACCAGTAATGCCGATTACGACACCTTCAGGCAGCAGGGCAGGATCGGGCAGCCACGGGTACTGCTGGTGCCTGAGCAGACGATTTATGACTGGTCACACGAGGTACGGGGCAAGCTGGGCGGCCAGAGCAAGATTCCGCACATTGATCCCACCCTGACCGGTGAACTGGTGCAGAGTCTGGCTATCTTCAGTCGATCAGACCGCTCATCGTCCGTATCCAATTGACAGCTATTATCGTTTTACGGTATACAGCTCAACAATAAAGGGGAGTAGTTATCGGCCGGAGACATGGCCGACCCGTTTTCGTCAATACAGCTGAAAAGCTCGGAAACGGGGCAGCGCAGACTGTCAACAAGACCTTTATCCACGGTGCACGGTGCAACTGCGGGTAAAGGTCTTTTTAGTTATACCGCCCATACGCTGCACTCTGTCAAGTCAGCCAGACCTTCCGGTATGGATCTTCAATCATACTGCAGGTAAAGGAGCCACGCATGTTCAAAAACAGACTCACGCCGCTGATTATCGCCCTGCTTGTGCTGGTACCCGCCCTCACGTATCTGATCGGGTTCTACGCAGATTGGCTCTTTTTTACCGAAACCGGCTTCAGCTCGGTCTTCACCACCAGGCTGTACGCCCAACTGGGGGTGGGTCTGGTGTTCGGGCTGGTGCTGTTCGGCTTTCTGGTGCCCAACCTGCTTTACGCTGATCGGGCGACGTTCCCCTATGCCGGTGAGTTTATCAATCTGGGCACGATCAATCTTGATCGCGCCCAGACCCTGCCCATGCTCCGCCCGCTGGGCGTGCTTGCCGCAGCAGGCCTGGCCCTGTTTGCCGGCCAGCTGGGGGCATTGCAGTGGGAAAACGTGCTGCTGTTCATCAACCGCACCCTGGTGGGTACCAGTGACCCGGTGATCGGCAAGGATATCGGCTTTTACCTCTTCAGCCTGCCGTTGTTTGAAATGATCAGGGCCTACCTGCGCTTCCTGCTGCTGGCCGCTATGGCACTGGTGCTGGTGGTTTACTATGCCCGTGGCGGCATTGAGATGACCATCCGGGGGCCCCAGATTGCACCGCAGGTACGGCGACATCTAGCCGTGCTGGTGGCCCTGTACGCCCTGGTGATTGCGGCCGGCTTCTATCTGGAGGGGTTCGGCCTGCTGTACGGCAACAAAGGGGCCTTTTACGGTGCCGGGTATGTTGATGTCAATGTGCGGATGACCACCCTCAACGCCCTGACCTTTATCACCCCGGTGGCCGGAGCACTGCTGGCCTTTGGCCTCTGGACCGGTGCCTGGCGTCTGGTAATGCTGCCACCGATCGTGGTGGCTGCAGCCTACCTGATCGGCATGCGCGGCTATCCGGCCGTGCTGGAGAAGTTCAAGGTGGCCCCCAACGAGCTGGCAATGGAGACACCGTACATCGAGCACAACATCAACTTTACCCGCTTTGGTTATGATCTGCACAAGATCGAAACCGTACCGTTTGATGTTGATACCAGGCTTACTGCAAACGATATCGCAACCAACGATGCCACCATCAAGAACATCAGGCTCTGGGACCATGCCCCGCTGCTGAAGACTTACAGCCAACTGCAGCAGATCCGCACCTACTACAAGTTTTTTGATGTGGACAATGACCGCTACATGGTGAATGGCCAGTATACCCAGGTCATGTTGTCACCCCGTGAGCTCTCCTACGCCGACCTGCCCAGCAAGAACTGGATCAACGAACGCCTGATTTTCACCCACGGTAACGGTATCACCATGGGACCGGTCAGCCGGATCAGCAAGGAAGGCCTGCCCGAGTTCTATGTCAAGGATATCCCGGCAGTCAGCCTGGCCGATATCAAGGTCACCCGGCCCGAGATCTACTACGGTGAACTGTCCAACGACTATGTGATCGTCAAGACCAAGGTGCCGGAGTTCAGCTACCCCACCGCCACCGGCAATGTGAACACCACCTATGATGGTAAAGGGGGCGTAGAGGTTGGATCGCTGCTCAAAAAAGCTCTTTTTGCCCTTCACTTCAAGACCGAGAAGATCCTGCTTTCATCTGACATCACCAATGAAAGCCGGATACTCTTTAATCGAAACATCAACAAACGGGTCAGGGAGCTGGCGCCATTTCTCCGCTTTGATGCTGACCCCTATATGGTTGTGGACGACAAAGGCAAGCTGAAATGGATCATTGACGCCTACACCCACTCCTACCGCCTGCCCTATTCCAAGCCGCTGAAAGGCGGTATCAACTACATGCGCAACTCGGTCAAGGCAGTGGTTGATGCCTACGACGGCAGTGTCAGCTTCTATGTCAGTGATCCGGATGATGTACTGCTGAAAGTCTATGCGAAGATCTTCCCCGCACTGTTCAAGCCGATGGCCTCCATGCCGGACGGGCTGCGCAGCCATGTCCGCTATCCGCACCAGTTCCTGCAGGTACAAGCCGCCATGTTCAGCACCTACCACATGACCGACCCCAAGGTGTTCTACAACAAGGAAAACCTGTGGGAAATACCGGTGCTTGGCGAGAAACAGATGGAGCCGTACTACACCATCATGAAACTGCCGGGTGAAAAGAAGGAAGAGTATATCCTGCTGCTGCCGTTCAGCCCCTCCAAGCGGGACAACCTGGCGGCCTGGCTGACCGCCCGCTGTGACGGCGACAACTACGGCAAGATCAAGGCCTACACCTTCCCCCGCGACCGGCTGATCTACGGCCCGAAGCAGGTGGATGCGCGGATCAATCAGGATTCCTACATCTCGCAGCAGCTGACCCTCTGGAGCCAGCGCGGTTCTGAGGTGATCCGGGGCAGCATGCTGGTGATCCCGATCGAGAAATCGCTGCTCTATGTCCAGCCGCTGTTCCTGGCTGCCGACAAATCAGGTCTGCCGGAACTGCGGCGGGTTATTGTGGCCTTTGGCGATGAAGTGGTCATGGAAGAGACCCTGGAACTGGCCCTGCAGCGGATCTTTGGCGGCAAACGCAGCCCGGCTGTAACGAGCGCCGAAACCACGGCAGGAACGGTGAGCACGGCTACACCGGCAGCCTTGGCCAAAGAAGCAATGGCCATCTACGAACGGGCCCTGACCATGCAGCGTCAGGGCAACTGGTCTGCCTACGGCGAAGAACTGCGCAAGCTGGAGCAGGTACTGAAGCAGCTGGCAAAATAACCGGGCTGACCGGCACCCTGTTGAAAGCATGCCTGCAGCAGCCGGAAGGTGTCAGACACCTACCGGCTGCTGCAGGGATAGCGGTGTGTGGTATGCCTGGCTGAAAGGAAAGAACCAGCCGTCAGTTACGAAACTGTCGGCATTTTTTTGTGGCTTATCGTGCTTTCATGGGAAGACCTGACCGTGGCGCTCCCCATGACCGCCCTGAACTTTGTGGTGGTGGCCTTTGTATCGCAGTATTTTCTGGGTGAAGTGGTTTCGCCGCTGCGTTGGGCTGGAACCGTGGTGATCTGTATCGGCGTGTTTATGATCAGTAAAAGCAGCACTTGAAGGTTGCATAATTCGTAACCGGTAGTACACTGTCCTTACCGTACCTTTGCCGTGCGACACCTTACCCCAAGGAGGGTCAGATGAGCAACCAGGAGAATGACCAGAAAAAATTCGGTGAGGTATCCCGGCGGGATTTCATCAAATACACTGCCGGAACAGCAGCCTGCATCTCTTTGGGTACGCTGAGCTACGGTTGTGGCACCAGTACCAGCTCTCCACAGGTGGCAGGTTATCCGATTGATGCCACCGTGGTGAAAACAACCGAGCGGATGATTTCATTTCCGTATACTGCGCCTTCTGGACATCCACCTTCCGGCACGATGCCTTCCCCGGCTGACCCTGCCCAAAGCCCCAACGGCGGAACAGCGCTTACATGGGATCAACTGCGCCAACTTCAGGACTATGACCGATTGGGCTATGGCAAGTGGCAGTATGTAAACTGGCCGCTGCCGATCGTGCAGCGGACTGATATCATGCCGACAGGGTACAGTGCTGCATCAGTTACCAAGAAAACAAAACTGCTCAATTTCTTTGCCATGTCCGATATCCATCTGACCGACAAGGAAGCGCCAAACCAGTTTATCGACCTCCAGAAATCGAAACCGGGCTACTGCGGAACAAATAGCGCCATCTACGCAGGCGTCATGCTCTACACACCCCAGCTCTTTGATGCTGCGATTCAGACGGCAAACGCCCTGCACAAGAAAGATCCCTTTGATTTTATGATTTCTCTTGGGGATTGCTGTAACACCAGCATGTACAACGAACTCAGGTGGTACATCGACATCATTGACGGCAAGGTGATTACCCCCAGTTCCGGAGCCCACCTCGGCGCTGACACCATTGATTATCAGAAGCCGTTCAAGGCGGCCGGTCTGGACAAATCGATCCCGTTCTATCAGGCCATTGGCAACCATGACCACTTTATGATCGGCTCATTTCCGGTCTATGAGAACGGCCTTGACGGGTCATACATCAGTGATACGGTCTGGTCGGTGTCCAATAATCTGCTTGTTCCCGATCCCCAAAACAATCCATTCCCGGCACTGTTTAATATTAACGACATAAAGAATGCACCGCAATATTATCAGGGGGTTATTGATGGATCAACTCCCTATGGCACTGTTGTTTACGGAGGTGATGTTAAAAATTTCAGCACACCTCCCAAGGTTGCAGCCGATCCCAACCGCCGTTCTTTACGTATAGCAGACTGGATCAAAGAGTTTTTCACTACAACTACCAGTCCGGTGGGCCACGGTTTTAATCTGGTTTCATCCAACAAGAATATCGGTCTGGTTCCACTCAACGAACGGGCCGGTTTTGCCTGTTACAGTTTTTCCCCCAAGGGCAAGGAGAAATACCTGAAGGTGATTGTGCTGGATGATACCCAGCGGGAAGACGACGGTTCACTGGATATCCATGGCCACGGCTATCTTGACGCAGCGCGCTGGGCCTGGCTGAAGGCAGAACTTGCTGATGGTCAGGCAGCCAATCAGTTGATGATCATTGCCTGCCATATTCCCATAGCGATTAACAATATCGGGACCGAACTGGAATGGTGGCTTGGTGACGCCAATACCACAAAACCAAATGCCTGCACCATCACGGAACTGGTTGCAGAACTTCAGAAGGCACCCAACCTGCTGATGTGGATTGCCGGGCATCTGCATGTCAATCATATAAAAGCCATGCCATCGCCTGATTCGACCAAACCTGAACAAGGGTTCTGGCAAGTCATGTGCTCATCGCTGCGCAATTTTCCGCAGCAGTTCCGTACCTTTGAAATCTATCTCAATAGTGACTATACGGTTTCAATCGAAGCGGTGAACGTTGATATAGCGGTGAAAGAGGGAACCCCTGCGGCCACATCACGGAAGTATGCCATTGCCACACAGCAGATACTTCATACCAATCTCAAGGCTAATTCGATCAACTATGCAGAATTAA
Organism: uncultured Geobacter sp.; assembly: GCA_964648885.1. Classification (GTDB taxonomy): domain Bacteria; phylum Desulfobacterota; class Desulfuromonadia; order Geobacterales; family Pseudopelobacteraceae; genus Trichlorobacter. Next base: position 10,802 of record CAZYMK010000001.1, read on the forward strand.
CCCCTGGGTCTCCTTTGACGACCATGGATCCAACCCGGCCACAGGGTGGTATCCAGGGTAGTCCCCAGGCCGGAGACAGTAACTTCACTGACCCATCCATCAAGTTTGTGGATATGACTGATAAAGGGGTACCCTACAACGCCTCCTACAACGCTCAACTGTTCAAAAAGTTGAGCCTGGCGATGGAGAATCACTTGCGGACATTGTATCCGGCGCTGTAACCGGATGCAGTGATAAGATTGAGGCAAAGGCTCAACAGGCAAATACGCTTGTTGAGCCTTTTTATGAGAAATAAAAGAGGCAACCAATGAAGCTGTTCACCGCCATTAAACGCGATTTTCTTGAAATACTCCCTCCTGCGGTTTTTTTCTTTATCTCCTTCACCCTGATCCTGATCACCAAACGGCTGATCTTGAGCGAGTACGGCATCTCCTGGACCGGATTCGGCTCTGCGTTTGTCGGGGCGTTTCTGATCGGCAAAGTAGTGCTGTTGGTTGACAAGCTCCCCTTTGTAAACAGATTTCCCGACCGGCAGTTGATCTATAACGCCTCCTGGAAATGCCTGATCTATTTGCTGGCAGCGGTTCTTGTCCAATATCTGGAGAGTATTGTGCCGTTGTTGCGAAAGCACGGTGGCTTGATGGAAGCACATCATCATTTGCTGGCAGAGACCATCTGGGCACACTTCCTGCTTATTCAGATCTGGCTGGTTGTGCTCTTTTTTGTCTACTGCGCCATGCGGGAACTGGTGCGTGCCATTGGCAAAGACAAGGTTATCTCAATGTTTTTTGGCGGTCATGGCAAGAGGTGAACATGCAAGCCCTGCTTAACAAGGCAAACAGGATAACCCCACAAGGTAGAGTAGAGGGCAGGTTTTAGGCCGGAATCCAGATTTTAACTGACTGAAAAGACTGGATCCCCGACAAAGACATTCGGGGATGACACCTTAACGGAACAGTATGATGGTACGGGTCTGTTTCAGACTCATTGGTGCGAATCAAAAAATCCTGATTTTTAAGGCCCACAGCAATGGATACAACCGATTATAATGAAATCAGGTGGCTGTTTGATAACTACCTGCAGATGTATGCCTCGCGTGATGATCAGCTTACCACCTGGTTCAGTGACAATTTTTCAGGTTTTACCGGAAGCGGTGATTTTCTGGTCAAGGGACGTGAAGCCTGGGTTGCCATTACCCGCCAGGACTTTGATCAGGTTAAAGATTCGATCCGCATCGAGCTGAAAGACCTTGCCATCCAGTCACTAGCCGAAACTGTTGCGGTAACAACCGGGTTTTTCAAGATCTATCTGCCCATTGAAGATCATGTCCTTTCGCGGGAAACTGCCCGGCTGGTGCTGATTTTTTGCAAAGAATCATCAGGGTGGAAGATATCGCACAGCAGTATTTCCTTGCCTTACTACATGGCCTGTGAAGGTGAAATCTATCCTTTGAGGTCGCTGGAGGAGCGTAATAAGCAACTTGAAGAACAGATTGCAGAACAGACGGCTCAGCTTTTTGAAGCAAACAGCAAACTGCAGCGCACTAATGAAGATCTGGAAAGAAAAATTGCCGAACAGAAGCAGACCGAGGATGCGCTGCGGGAGAGTGAGAGTAAGTATCGCCTTTTAACCGAGAATGCATCTGACGTGGTCTGGAGACTGGATAGCGATTATCGCTTTACCTATATCAGTCCCGCGGATCAACGGCTTCGTGGCTACAGGGCTGATGAAGTGATCGGCCGCCATGTTTTTGAACTGTTTAACGAGGAAGGAATTGCAACAATCAAAAAAATGGCTCAGCTGCGGCAGGAGGCTGAACAGCGCGGGACGCAGACAGGTACCATAACGTTTGAGGCAGAGCATCGTTGCAAGGATGGCAGATGGTTGTGGGCAGAAATACGCTATTCGGCAGAGTATGATGCAGATGGAAACACGAACGGGTTCTACGGTATCACCAGGGAAATAACCGAGCGCAAGCTGGCAGAGGATGCATCACGCCGGGCCAGGGCAGCTGCCGAAGAGGCCAGTAAAGCCAAGAGCCAGTTCCTGGCCACCATGAGTCACGAAATCCGTACCCC
>CAZYMK010000001.1:12889-43906 GCA_964648885.1 uncultured Geobacter sp.
CGCTGAACGCGCTGGTGGGATTCAGCACACTGGCCCGCAAGGCTACTGATCCCGATAAAATCAATCAGTACATTGCCATTCTGGAACAGTCATCCCGCTCTCTGATGGATCTGGTCAATAACATCCTGGACATGAGCAAAATCGAGGCGGGGCGGCTGGAGTTTGAGGCGGTGCCGGTCAATCTGCGGCAGTTTTTTGCCAGCATGGAAGAGCAGTATTGCCATCTGGCACATCAAAAAAAGTTGGAATTCCGGGTTTCTGTGGCCGATGACGTGCCAACCTGGGTTCTGGGCGACCCGGTTCGCCTGCGCCAGGTTCTGGCCAATCTGCTTTCCAATGCCGTCAAGTTTACCGAAAAGGGGGAAGTCACCTGTACCGTCAGCCGCCTGGAGAAAAAAGGAGCGCAGGTTGTCCGCTTTGAGGTGCGGGACAGCGGTATCGGTTTTCCCGACTCCTTTCTGCCGGTGCTTTTTGAACCGTTCCGTCAGCTTGATCCCACCATCTCCCGTAAATTCGGCGGTACCGGTCTTGGTCTGGCCATTGTCCACAGTCTGGTGGAGATGATGCAGGGGACTATTGCGGTTGACAGCAGAGAAGGGAGGGGCAGTTGCTTTGTCGTCGATCTGCCGCTATCTGAAACAGAACCGCTGGCGGAAGATCTTCTTGCTACACCGGTAAAACTCGCGTCGTGCGCTATCCTGGTGGTTGAGGATAACGGCTTCAACCGGCAACTGTTGGGGGATATACTAAGCTCATGGGGACATCGAGTGACGCTGGCTGAAGATGGTCATCAGGCCCTGCCGTTAACGGAGCAGCAGCAGTTCGATCTGATTATGCTGGATATCCGTATGCCTGGCATTGATGGCATCGAGGTTGCCCGCAGGATCAGGCAGCGAGAGCAGGAACGCTCAGAAACAGCAGTACCGATACTGGCTGTCACCGCCGATGTTGATAGTGCCACCCGTGAAGCCTGCCATGCCGCAGGAATCAATGCGGTGCTGTCAAAACCGGTCATCCCGGAACAGTTGGCACTAGCAATTGCCCAGCAGTGCGAAGGGATGAGGGATCTCTCCCCGGATCAGGAACCGTTGCTCAATCCGCAGGCACTGAGGGGATTGAGCAACAGTCCTGAACGTATCCACAGTTTCCGGGAAATGTTGCTGACTGACATTAACAATGAGCTGCGCTGCCTGCATACCTCCCTTGACCAGGAGGATCGACAGGAACTTGTCCGGGCTGCCCATACCCTGAAAGGGCTATACGGGTATCTGACAGACCGGCAGCCGGTTGAACTGGCTGGCTGGATTCAGCAAAATGCAACATCTGCGACGATTGAAGAGTTGCGGCAGGTGGTGCTACAATTACGGACCAGTCAAAAATAAGCCCCCTCCCGGCCTCCCCCCGCTGGGTGGAGGAACATTATCTTTTCTCCCATCCCAGGATGGAGAGGGGGGAAATAAGATGGTAGGTGGCACCAGGAGAATACCGGATGAAGCCTGTCACACGCATACTGGTGGTTGACGACACCCAGAGCTTCCGCTTCATGATCAAGGGTTATCTGGATGATGCCGGGTATCAGACAACCTGCGTCGCAGGGGGGGCCGAGGCCTTGGCCGAACTGGAGCAAACCCCCTTTGATCTGGTGCTGTCCGACATGGTGATGCCGGAGATGGACGGGCTTGGCTTGCTGCATCAGATACGCAGCCGCTATCCGCTGCTGCCCTTTGTGCTGATAACTGCCCACTGCAGCATTGAGAGCGCCGTGGCAGCCATGAGAGAGGGGGCAAATGATTATCTGCTGAAGCCACTTAACTGGGAAGAACTGGTGGTGGTAGTGGAGCGTCTGCTGGAACATGCCCGGCTGCGGGTCAGTTACGACCGGATGCTTGATTCCGAGCGGGAACAATACAGTTTTCAGAGTATTACCAGTGTTTCGCCGGTCATGGGCAAGACCCTGGCCGTCGCTCAGCAGGTGGCCGCCTCACCCCGTACCACGGTTTCCATCTATGGAGAAAGCGGGGTGGGAAAAGAGGTGTTGGCCCGAGCCATTCATCTTGCCTCGGGGCAGAACATGACCAGCTTTGTGGCGGTGAATTGCGCCGCCATACCGGAAACCCTGCTGGAATGTGAGCTGTTCGGACATCTCAAAGGGGCTTTTACCGGAGCGGACCATGAACGTGAAGGTAAATGCAGCCGGGCCCAGGGCGGCACCCTGTTTCTGGATGAGATCGGTGACATGCCGCTGTCGCTGCAACCAAAACTGCTGCGCCTGCTTGAAGAGCGGGTCTACGAAAAGGTCGGCTCGGACCGCCAGGTATCTGCTGATTTCAGGGTCATTGTGGCCACACACCGTAACCTTGATGAATGCTGCGGACAGGGGAGCTTCCGGCGTGACCTTTACCATCGTCTGAACATCTTTCCCATTTCTATCCCCCCTTTGCGTGAACGTCGGGAAGATATTCCACGGCTGGCAGAACTTTTTCTGGATCATTTCAGGCAGCATCAGGGCAAACCACTGCCCGGTCTTTCCAGGGCAGCCCTTGCTCTGCTGATGTCACATGATTGGCCCGGCAACGTCCGGGAACTGCGTAACCTGCTTGAATATGCCACCATCGTCACCAGCGGCGACCTGATCCGGCCGGAGCACCTGCGTCTGCAACAGCAGGCTGAAGTGTGCCATGAAGAGTTGGACAGTGACCGGATTACCCTGTCTTTTAATTTTTCCTGTGCAGAGTTTTCACTTGATGCCGTCAATCAACGTTTGATGGCATGGGCACTGAAGAAGTGTCATAATAACAAGTCCTCTGCCGCACGGCTTCTGAAGGCCTCCCGCAAGATGTTTTACTGAAAAAAGCCTCAAATTGTTCAGGCTGCATGGGACAATAAGCTTTTTTCAATCTAATTGTCCTTAGCAGGACAACATGTCCCGCATGGAACAACCCTCTCTTCAAGCCGCCTGCATAACTATCCGAAATAACTAATAATACATATTTGGCACAGATTTCGCTACTTGCGTGTAGCATACACTCGCCCGAACAGAATTGTCCTGTTTTGGACAGATGTTTGTACAGGAGGTGTCATGTCACAGGAAATGGTTGAGCGATTATTGGGACGGCTGATCACCGACGAGCAGTTCCGCCACGGTGCAAAAGACTCTCTGGAGGAGGCTTGTATGCTGGGAGGCTATCGCCTTACCGCGGCAGAGCTGCTGTTGTTATCCGGCAGCCTTGAATTGCAGCGCATTGCAGATATTGCCGAGAGTCTTGATTCAGGATTGTGCCGGGCAAGTGGTTTTTGTGTTGTTGAAAAGGAACCGTTTGATCGGATCAAGTGATGAAAACGATGAGTAACAGGGAGAAGCCAATGCACAAAATTATTTCTGTAATTCTTTTGAGTTTTCTATTCTTGTCAGCCTGCAATGGAAGCGCCCCGAATCCTGTGACTCCTGCCCAGCAGCGCCTCATCGTGCAGCCGGATGATGGACGTGCTCCCATCCTTGAGGCTATCGCCGGTGCAACGAACAACATCCGGCTGACCATTTATGCGCTCACCGATCTGCAATCGGTGAATCAGACGCCCCAGGCGCCTGCCGAGAGCATTGTGCAAGCCCTGATTAACAAGGCCAAAAGTGGCGTAAACGTGCGGGTTATTGTGGATCAGAATCAGTACACCAGCGGTTCCAGCGCAGCGCAGGTGCAACAAACCTACAAGGCCTTGAGCGATGCTGGAGTCAATATCCGCAAGAGCAGCACCGCCTTCTGCTTTACCCACCAGAAGACCTTTGTGATTGATGGGCCAACAGCCACCAATGCCGGTTCTTCAGGCAAGGCGATCATCATGTCGCTGAACCTGACCCCCGGCTACTTTGGCGGTACGCGGGACTATGCCGTCATCACCAATGAAGCCGACGTCGTACGGGAGATCAGTAATGTCTTTGATGCAGATTTCATACTGCCTGATTCGGTGAACCCGTGCAGTTACGCCCATGCCCCTGTGTCAACGTACCCGCCACCATACCCATCAGACACGCCAGCGGTAAGCGAGGCCAATCTGCTCTGGAGTCCGGTTAACTCGAAAACAAAGCTGATGCAGCTGATCGGCAGCGCCAAACAGACACTGCTGCTTACGACTGAAGAAATGACAGACACCGACATGGTCTGCCTGATCAAGGCGGTTGCCCAATCGCCGACCAAACCTTCGGTGCGCATACTGTTGTCCGGCGACACCGGCAGTAACGGACCGGCAGTCAATACCCTGCTGGCGCTGGGGTTGCCAAATCTGACCATCCGCGTTATGCCGGGGCAATCAACACCAACACTCCCTGTACCATACCCGACGCCGCTTTACATGCACGGAAAGCAGGTTATAGTGGATGGCATCCAGGCCTTTGTGGGGTCAGAGAACCTGACCAACACCTCGCTGCTTCAGAACCGCGAGCTGGGTACGCTGTTTACTGATCCGGTCATGATCACACGGCTGCAGTCGGTCTTTAACAGTGACTTTACCACAACAGGCAGCTCCAATCCGGCCCAGGCCTGCCCAAGCTGCAAGCTGATTTCTTGCCCAGAGATACCTTAATCCTAAAAACGGCAGTTCATTAACACAGAGACACAGAGAAATCAGAGGCTTAAAAACAAAACAAAGCGTACCTATTTGGGTGAATCAAAAAAATGGTCTCAAGCTTTTATGTTATAAATTTTACTCTGTGACCCCTGTGCCTCTGTGTTTCAACTGCTTTTTTTCTAGGTTAATTGGAGGGTTTTATGAACATGCACTACCGGAATTTCAGGTTTTTCAGTCTGGTTTTTGCCCTGATGCTTCTGTTGCAGCTGGCTGCATGCGGGAATGACACCAATAACAGCAACACCAATTTTCCGGTGGTGGTGTTCTCGGATGTGCATTTTAACCCCTATTATGACGCAAAACTTTTTAAACAACTCGTTGTTGCAGATGCCAGCCAGTGGGCAGCTATTTTCAAGACCTCGACGCTGCCGGAGCCTTCAGCATTCGGCAGTGATGCCAACTATCCCTTGTTTGCGCTGGCACTCTCAAGCATCAAGCAGAATCTGGGGGAAAGTCCGCTGGTTATCTTTACCGGCGATATCCTGGTACATAGTTTTTCGGAACAGTTTTATCAGAACTATAGCGGCAACCCGACCCAGACCACCCCTCGAAACGATGCAGACGTAGCGGCAATGAAGACTTTTGCTGATAAGACGGTGGCCTTTTTTATGGATCAGGTGAAAGCGTCGGTGGGCTCTATCCCGGTCATGTTTGCCTTGGGAAATAACGATTCCTACGACGACACCGGGCCGGACAGCACGTTTCTTGCCAATACTGCAGAGCTTTTTTACTCGAAATTTTTGACCGGCACCGTTGATCACCAGGAGTTTCTGACTTCCTATAAAAAGGGTGGCTATTACGCTGCAGAACTGCCTGGGAAAAATCTGATGGTGATAGGGCTTAATACCGTGGAATTTTCCACCTATATCACCACTAACAACGATGCTGCGGTAAACGCCGAGCTTGCCTGGTTTGATGCAAAACTGGCTTCAGCCAAGGCGAGCGGTAAAAAGGTGTGGCTGCTGATGCATGTACCGCCAGGCGCAGATTATTACAGAACTGCCAAGCTTGCTGACAGCAAGGGGCATATTGATGCAAGCAGCGCCATAATGATGTGGAAAACAGCGTATCAGACCGGTTTTCTGCAGACCGTTGCAAAATATCCGGGTGTTATCGCCATGACCCTTGCCGGGCATACCCATATGGATGAATACCGGATTCTACCCTCTTCAGAAGTGGTTGCAATAGCGCCTGCCATATCCACCCGCTCTGGCAATGATCCTGCTTTTAAGGTTCTTACCGTTGCTCGCGATACCCTCAAATCCAGCGACTATCTTTCGCTAAACTATGACCTTACTGCCAAGCCGCTACAGTTCACTACCTATTACAGGTTTTCAACAGCGTATTCGGTGCAAGGTCTCCTGAATGACTCTTTAACGCAGCTTTTCCCTGTCTTTTATACAAATAGTGCCAAACAGGCGCTGTACCGGGGGTATTACTATTCCGGTAACAACGCCTTAAACTCCATAACAGACACCAATTGGCCGATTTACTGGTGCGGTATCGGGAACATGGGCCAACCGGATTTTATCGCTTGCGTGAACTCGTATTGACGGGTTGAGCTGTTGTTCCCTTCGACTTCGCTCAGGCAACATCCACGGAGGATTGTGCAGATGAAAAAAATTACTGTCGTATGGTCGCTGTACCTGACGCTTGCCCTGACGCTGATTGCCGGATGCGGAGGCGATTCCAGTTCAAGTCAACCCGCACCGTTGAGCGCCGATAAGACCAACCTGATTTTTGTGGTAAGTCCTGATCTGGCCTATAACACGCCCGGCGATATCCAGCCGGACACGGCAAATCTTACCAGCCAGGGACTCAATCGCTCACTTATGCTGGCTACCTACCTGAAACAGCAGGTGCTGGGCGGAAAGAACGTAAACAGCATCTATACCATTTCACCGATGAGCCATCTACAGACCGCAAACAACTATCCTGATATGGCGGCAATCGGTTTCATCCAGCAGTTTGCCCTGCTCAACCAGATAACACTGCATGTTGACGGGAACGGGAGCACCTATACTGGCAACAACTACCCTGTCAATGTGTCCTATGCCAGAAGGGAGGGAGTGCCGAACGGCGTTCCCACTCCGCCAGCCTATTGCACAAACTGCAGTGGCCTGGATTTCAACAATACCGCAGAAATTAACGACACCCTCGTAGCAGGGATCATCGACAGTAAAACCCCGGGCTTTTATGTTTTCTCCGCTCCCTGGGAGACGGTCAGGGCAATGCTGCTAAAAATCAACACCCGGTACGGCTACAACTTGAATCTTCCTACTGCCTATACCGGTTCCAATTACGTCTATGCGGTATCACTACCGACGACATCCGGAAAAGCCGATCTGGTCACCTACAACAGCAATCTGACTCCTCCGCCAACCTATCCGGTACTCCCGTCACCGGTGCCGAGTGCGGCATGCACAAACAGATATCAGCCGTATTTCAGCACAGTGCTGACCGGTGGCGTGAATGGTGTTTCCATTCCGGCCGGCGTAAATACCAATTCGACGGTATATATTGTACGGCATGCAGAGGCGCATCCTGATCCCGGATTTGGATTTGACGACGGCAACTACGTGGCTGCAGGTCAATGGCGAGCACTATCCCTTGCCACTACGCTGAGGGGAAAAATTAATCCTGGTCTGGTGTATTCGATTGATCCTGCCGGTTTGTGGTACCCCAATCGTGATCTCCATGTTTCGTATGTCAGGCCCGCACTCACCGTACTGCCTTACGCTATCGCCAACAATCTGCCCTATTACCTGGCAGCAAGCATATCTTTTGGAACATCAACTGACCCGACCGATCCAACCATAGCGAACAATACCAGCGCGTTTTTCTTTACCGGCGGCAGATTTTCGAATCAAACCGTGCTGGTGGCCTGGGAATCCGGGCATATCAGACCGTTTATCAATGCCCTGATCAAAAGCTATGGCAGCAACCTGCCGTTGCTGGATACGACAGGCCCACCAACAGGCGGCTGGCCATCTGAAGACTACGACACCATCTGGACCGTGATCTTTGATGCTCAAGGCAATCTGACCGTACACAATGCCTTGTGCGAAGGGATTGATTCTTCGAAGCTGCCTGCCACGGCGCCGCTGTTTTGATAAGCAGATAAACCCTTAGAAAGAGACCACTATGAAACGCATTATCGCTGTCTGTTCACTGTTCCTGATGCTTGCCCTGACGCTGCTGGCAGGATGCGGAGGCGATAGCTCCAACTCCACGGTTGCGGGGGCATTAAGCCCCGATAACGTCAACCTGATCTTTGTCGTAACTCCTGATCTGGCGAATAACGCCTCCGGTGATGTTAACCCGGTCACCGCAAATCTCTCCAATCAGGGGCTCAATCGCTCGCTGCAGATGGCCAGCTACCTGAAGCAGCAACTGCTGGGGGGACAGAACGTAACCCGCATTCATACGCTTCAACCGATGTCGCATTTGCAAACCGCACACCAGTACCCTAATATGGCGGCAATCGGCTACATCCAGCAGTTTGCCATGCTGAACCAGGTATCACTAACCGCGTTGGGCGGTTATAGTTCCCCCTTGTATACTGCCAACAGCTATCCGCTCAATACAGCGTATTATGCGAAGGCAACCCTGCCACCCGGGGTTGCCGTACCATATGTACCCTGTCCCAGCTGCCAGGGGCTGGATTTTAACAACACAGGAAATGGGAACGACTACCTGCTGGCTGAAACCCTTAAGTTTAATATTCCTGGTTTTTATCTGTTCGTTGCTCCGTGGGATACCATCAGCAAGCTGATGGCCACAGCCAATGCTTTGGGGAAGTATAGTTTGACACTTCCTGCGACCTATCAGGGGCCAAACTATATCTACGCTATCTCTGTCAAGCCAACAGCAGCGGCAAGCGCCAGCCTGACCACCTTTAACAGCAAACTAACCCCGGCTGATACCTACCCTGTGCTGCCTGCACCGGTTGCAAGCGCTTTATGCCCGGACCCCAACAGAAACAGCATTCCAGCGTATTTCAAGATCACCGCAACAGCCGGAACTGCCACGGCAGGCATCAACACCAACCAGACCATGTACCTGATCCGGCACGCCGAGGCGCACCCCTGGATCGGTTGGGATGATGGTAATTATGTGGCTGCAGGGCAATGGCGTGCGCTGGCTATGCCCAATACCCTGAAAGGTAAGCTCAATCCCGCCCCGGAAATGGTCTATTCCATTGATCCTGCACAGGTAATTCTGGGGTATTCCAATTTTTCGTATGTCAGGCCCTCATTGACCGTGGAACCGTACGCAATCGCCAATAACCTGCCTTATTATCTGGTATCAGGGTTCAATCTGTTTGATCCGGCTTCACCTGCGGCCACGGTTCAGTATTTCTTCTTTGACCCGAAATTCTCCGGCAAAACTATATTGCTGGCATGGGAACATAGTCATTTTCCACCGATACTCGACGCACTGCTTGCAAAATACACCAGCCCCAGCTCCACAAAGGCCCCATCATGGCCGAGCGCTGACTATGACACCATCTGGACTGTTATTTTGGATGCTCAGGGCAACCTGACCGTGCATAACGGATTATGCGAAGGGATTGATTCTTCGAAGCTGCCTGCCACGGCGCCGCTATTCTAAACCTATTAAAGGAGTGTGTTATGACGAACAATGATCCAACAAAGTTTAGTGAAGTCTCACGGCGGGATTTCATGAAGTACTCAGCAGGCACCGTTGCCTGCATGTATTTGACCACGTTGAACATCGGCTGCAGCAGCGATACGACACAGGTTGTGCAATGGCCGATCTCGAAAACGGTCTATACAAATGCAGAACAGCAAATCCTCCCGGTTCCGGTGGCTGCCAGTGCGCCGCTGATCGCACCAAAAGAGCTGAATCTGTACACCCAGTACAATTACAGTTCATGGACAAGGGGGACCGGGCAGACACATACGGTATGGGAAACCATGGCGACAAAAGCGCCCAATGTTGCCCACCTGCTGTCCTTTTTCACCATAACCGACGTGCATATAGCTGACAAGGAATCCCCGGCCCAACCGCTGTACTACGAGTGGAGCCAAGCTGCAGGCTCACCAACATTAAACTCGTCGGCCTATTCTCCGGTTGTGCTTGCAACCACCCATGTGCTTGATGCTGCCATGCAGACTATCAACGCCGTGCATAAAAAAACACCCTTTGACTTCGGGATCGGGCTTGGTGATGCCTGCAATAACACCCAGTATAACGAGCTGCGCTGGTATATTGACGTGATTGACGGCAAGGTGATTACCCCCAGTTCCGGCGCTCATATCGGGGCCAACACCATTGATTACCAGAAGCCGTTCCAGGCAGCCGGACTAGACAAGTCAATCCAGTTTTACCAGGTTCTGGGTAACCATGACCAGTTCTGGATGGGGTCATGTTTTGAAAATGCACAAATTCAGGCAGCCCATATCTCCAGTGCCATAATGACCACAGACAGTTCGGATTCTCCATGTGAGAGCATAACCAAGCCAGGACCGTATTATTCAGGTGTGATTGACGGTTCTGATCCATTGGGCCCGGTGATCTTCTCGGGGCTGATAACTGACTATAAAATCCCCCCAACCGTTGTTGCTGACCCGAATCGCCGTTCGCTTTCAACCCTGACCTCTTCAAGCCAGAACTGGATCAGAGAGTTTTTTAACACAACATCAACCCCGGTGGGGCATGGCTTTAACCATGTTGATCCTGCCATGGGTAGCGACTTTGCCTGCTACAGTTTTGTGCCCAAGGTAGGCATCCCGATCAAGATGATTGTGCTGGATGACACCTGCAAGGGAGAAGGTCAGCCAAACTACGCCGGGGCCGCTCTTGACCAGATTCGACTGGACTGGCTCAAAAATGAGCTGCAGGCCGGGCAGGACACTAACCAGTTGATGATCATCGCCGCGCATATTCCGTTTAATGTGTACACAAATCTGGTGACTGATCCATCCCAGGTGGCCTTAAATCCTCAACGTATGCACCTGTTTCTCCCGGAGCCCTTTTCCGTTGTTAATGATTATCCAACATCAAGTGGCACTCCTCAATCATTGCTTGACATACTTCAAGGCTATCCGAACCTGATCATGTGGATCGCCGGACACCGCCATATGAACACCGTCACACCGCAGATTCACCCCACTGACCAAACCCGCAGTTTCTGGGAGGTGGAGACGTCGTCACTGCGGGATTTCCCGCAACAGTTCCGGACCTTCAGGATTTACCGCAACAGTAACAACACGGTCTCAATCATCATCACCAATGTTGACACAGCAGTCTCGGAAGCATCCCCTGCAACCACATCACGGGGTAATGCAATCGCCACCGCGCGAATAACGCAGAATATTCCTTTTACCGACACTACGTCTCACTCGATAAATGCCGAACTGGTGGTACAATTAACCCCGGCAATGCAGACGGTAATTGCCAACGCAGGAACGCCGATCATGTAGGGGCGGGTTTCAAACCCGCCCCTACCGTGGGCATAAACAGACAGCAGTAAACTTTAACCAAAGGAGAAAATCATGAACAACGAAGAAGCAAAAGAGAACAGTGAGGGAAAAATTAACACCTCGGTATCGCGGCGTGATTTCATTAAATACACTGCCGGAACAGCGGCCTGCATTTCCCTGGGGACGTTGAACTATGGCTGTGGCAGCAGCAGTTCTCCGCAGGTATCAGGCTACCCGATTGATTCCACGGTGGTAAAAACCACTGAACGGATGATTGCATTTCCGTACACACCGGCTTCCAATCCTGTCGTACCTGGTACGATGCCGCCCAAGCCTGATCCGGCTTACAGCCCCAATGGCAAGACTGCACTTACCTGGGATCAACTGAATAAGATTTCGGAATATGACAAACTGGCCTACGGCAAATGGACATACGTGGACTGGCCGTTGCCGGTAGTGCAGCGGACCGATATCATGCCAAGTACCTATAACGCTGCATCCGTCACTAAAAAAACACGGTTGCTGAACTTTTTTGCCATGACCGATATCCACCTTACCGACAAGGAAGCACCCAACCAGCTGATGTACCTTCAGCAAAGCAATCCAGGTTGGGCCGGGCAAAACAGCTCCATTTACTCCGGGGTTATGCTGTACACCCCCCAGACCTTTGACGCTGCCATTCAGACCGCAAACGCCCTGCACAGGAAAGATCCCTTTGATTTCTTTATTTCTCTGGGTGATGTCTGCAACACAAGTATGTACAACGAACTCAGGTGGTACATTGACATCATTGACGGCAAGGTGATTACCCCCAGTTCCGGCGCCCATGCCGGTGCCGACACTACTGATTATCAGAAACCATTCAAGGCAGCGGGCCTGGACAAAAGCATCCCGTTCTATCAGGCACTAGGTAACCATGACCACCACATGATCGGTTCATTCCCGGTTTATCAAAACGGTCTTGACCAGTCTTACATCAGCGATACGGTCTGGGCAGTGCCCAATGAGCTGCTTACCCCCCAAACGGACCCTGCTGAATATGTCGCCAGCTTTCCGGCTAATATTGATATACGTCGCCTGAAAAACCCAAGCTATACCAAGTATTACCAGGGCGTGATTGACGGCACGACACCGTTAGGTACCATTAAATATGCAGGAACTATCGCAACTGCACCCAAGGTGGTGGCTGATCCCAACCGCCGTTCTCTGCATAGAACAGAATGGATTCAGGAATTTTTCAACAGCGCCACCAGTCCGAAGGGTCATGGCTTTAACCTGGTTGCCTCCAACCCCAACTTCAACCTGGTTCCAGCTGCTGACAGAGCAGGGTTTGCCTGTTACAGCTTTGTGCCCAAGGCAAATCTGCCGCTGAAGGTGATTGTGCTGGATGATACCCAGCGGGAAGACGACGGTTCTTTTGATATCCATGGCCACGGTTTCCTTGATGCAGCACGCTGGAACTGGCTTAAGGCTGAACTTGCTGATGGTCAGGCAGCCAATCAGTTGATGATTATTGCCTGCCATATCCCGATTTGCGTTACCACTGTAGGTACTGAACTGGAATGGTGGCTTGGCGATGCAAACGCCACAATCACGAATGCCTGTACCATAACGGAACTGGTCACCACCCTTCAAAACAGCACCAACCTGCTGATGTGGATCGCCGGACATCGTCATGTCAATGTGGTTAAGGCCTTTGTCTCGCCTCAGAAGGATACGGCCCCTGAAAAAGGGTTCTGGCAGGTTGAAAGCTCTTCGCTGCGAGATTTCCCGCAGCAGTTCCGTACCTTTGAAATCTTTATCAACAGCGACTACAGCATTTCAATTGAGGCGGTAAATGTTGATATCGCAGTAAAAGAAGGGACACCTGCGGCAACATCAAGGAAATACGCCATTGCGACACAGCAGATCCTGCAGAATCCGCTAAAATCTAATCCGCCCAACTATGCAACGTACTACGGCAAGGATTTTGGCCCCATTGACCCGACCCGGCCACAGGGTGGCGATATCGCCGCAACAGGTTCAGGAGACAACTTTAAAGACCCATCCATCCAGTTTGTTGATCTGACCTCGCAAGGGGTTCCGTACAACGCTTCATACAACGCCCGACTGTTCAAGCAGTTGAGCCCAACCATGAAGGCGCATTTGCAGACGTTGTATCCGGCGCTGTAACCGGATTCCTACTCAAAGGCTCAACAGGCACGCAACGCTTGTTGAGCCTTTTTTAGGGGAGACAGGACAGGAGATAAAATGCCGTTATCCAAAAAGTTTCTTGTAATTGCAGCACTATGTGCAAGCCTGAGTATTGCAGCCTGCGGAAACGACAATTCAGTACCGGCTGCAACTGATTATTCAAAGACAGCACATTGGATGTCGCTACCGGCCACGGTTAAGAAAGTTGATGTTTTTTATCTCTACCCGACAACGTATAAAAAGGTCAGCGTGGCAGATCCTGACATTTCTGACATAAATAATGCCGTAATGCGCGGTGGCGCATCGGTTAAATTTGCACGACAAGCCACTGTCTTTGAAACCATCGGCAATATATATGCGCCTTACTATCGACAGGCGGATGCTCCGTATGTCTTAAACCTGCCAACCCTGGCCGAACGTGAACAGGTTATTGCAGGGGCGCCAACCATAGATGCCGTGGCTGCTTTCGATTACTATATCAAGCAGTACAACAACGGTAGGCCGTATATTCTCGTCGGGCATTCCCAGGGGGCAAACGTCCTGATGAACATCCTGACCGATTACATGAAAGCGAACCCTGCGGTATATGACCGGATGATAGCGGCTTACGTGGTCGGTTATTCAGTGACTGATGCCGGCCTTGCCAAGAATCCGAAGTTGAAATTTTCCACAGGCCCTGATGATACGGGCGTAGTAATCTCCTATAACACCCAATCTCCCAATGTTGCCGCAGGAATCAATCAAATCGTCACGGATGGCGCTCTTGCCATCAACCCGATTACCTGGACCAGAGACGAAACCGTGGCAACTGTTTCGCAAGGACTTGGATCCTTTGTGCCGATTAACGGCGTGTATACCCAGGCGACACAATATGCCGATGCCGCAGTTGACAAGGCAAAAGGAGTTGTTATTTGCAGCACCTGTGATGAAGCAGCCATGCATGCAGCGAGCCTGTCATATCCGGTTGGTGTGTATCACAGCTTTGATTATGATTTTTACTACTTCAATCTCCGTGCAAATGCGGCTGACAGGGTTGCAAGGTTTTTAAGCAAGTAGATGGGGTGTAATGCACTGATGAGTGATTCTGAAATTCCATGTAAGGGAGAGGCACCATGAACTGCCAACCTGTACTATCATCAAAGAGTTCATCGGCATCACTGATTCTTTTTTTTGGTGTTCGTTCTGGCAATGCTCTCAGGCAGCTCCGGAGATTCCCCTTCCAGCACAACAGCAGTGCTTGACGCTAAAAACATCAATCTGTTCTTCGTAGCAAGTCCTGATTTGGCATATCAGGCGCACGGAGACATCCAGCCGGAGACGGCAAATCTTACCAGTCAGGGGCTTACAGCTCCTCTTTTCTGACCGTATGCAATGCAGGACAAATTGTGGCCAGCCTTCGAAATGCCGAGCTGGTGGTGCAGTTAACCCTTGCAGTGCAGGCGGTAATTGCCAAAGCAGGAATGCCGATAGCGTAACAAGAAAAACAGGAGGCTGGTTATGAACAAAAAAGGCACGTTGGCAATTGTGGCGGCATTTTTTCTTATCTTCGTTATTTCTATGATCGGCTGTAGTAGTGACGATAATCAGACAGTCACTTTCGAAAGCGGTCCGCGGGTTGGCATGGTGACCGCTGCCGATGCCATCGTCAGTTGGGATACCGTTTCGGCGGCTCAGGGGATGACAGTAGGCTACAGGATTAAAGGTGAAAACGAGTTCACCGCTAAGGTTGTCACCAGCAAGAACACCACGCGCCATAGTGTTACCCTTACCAACCTGAAGCCCGGCACGGTGTATGAATATCAGGTTGCAGGTCATCCAACGACAGGATCATTCAGAACATCGTCCCCTGATACGACGAAGTTTGTCTTTGTTTCCATGGCTGATAACCGCGGGCTTTCCGACAAGGATGATATAATAAGTTTACCAGCGACATTTAAAGCCATCATCGCTGATGCAGTCAAAAGAAACCCGGTATTTGCCGTGAACGCCGGAGATCTTTTTTACGGCAAAAACCCTGACCGGGATACCTTTAAAAAACTCTACACCTCCTTCAAGAACGCCATCCAGCCACTGGCTTTAAACACACCCTATTATATCTCTCCCGGCAACCACGAGATGTCTCCCTTTACCCATAATAACGATAAACCGGGGTTTGACCCGGTGGCACTTTTTAACGAAGAATTTCCGCAGCCCGGACCGCTGAAAGGGTACGAGGGATTTGTCTATTCATGGGATTACGGCAAAGTACACTTTGTTTCAATCGCCACCAATCATTTTGATGAAAAGGTGACAACACCCAAACATGCCATGTACCACATCAGCGATGCCCAGATCACCTGGCTTGACACTGATCTGCAGAAGGCCAGGGACAACGGCGCACAGTTCATCATCGTTTTCGGCCACTCCAACGCCTTTGTGGGTACAGGCGGTGACTGGGCGAAGGCTGATAGTGATGTTGGCGATCTGAACAACACGGACCCTATTCAGAGAGACAAATTCTGGGCGGTTCTTGCCAAGCATAACACTGATGCCTACGTCTGCGGACACCGTCACTTCTCCGATGATTCAATCGTCAAGGATGGTGTTGTGCAGTGGATGAACGGTGACAGTGGTTCTGTAGTTGCTACAAATCCAAAAGATACCCCCAGCAGTAATCGCTACACTGTCTGGACGGTTGATGGCGCCACCATCACAGCAGCATTGGTGGACTCAACAGGAGCTACGGTAAAAACAAGGATATTTCCGAAGAAGTCACTACTGACCGATAGATTTTAACTGCACGGCCATAACTGCCTGAATCTTATTGATCTTTGACACAACTGTTCTTTTTTCTATTTGAGTTGGGAAGAGCTAGTGCAGAGCTAGTGGGGTCAAACCTACACTCTTGACAAAGTAAATTGTGTAGGTTTGACCCCATGGACGCCAACACTATGTTTTTTGCAGGGGAGTAACTACATATTTCAGGGGACAAGGAGCAGGCACAATGGCTGACAAAAATGAAACCACAAGAAACGGCATTACACGGCGCGAGTTTGTGAAATACACGGCAGGAACGGTGGTGGTGCTGAGTGCAGGCGGCCTGTTTACCGCATGCGGTTCATCAGACAACGGTACCCCTGCCACCACCGGCATGGTGTTAGGTTCCCTGCATCCCGTCAGTGACCACCCGGTTGTCAAATCGCTCTCAACACTGTCTGTAGAGGTTACGGAAGGAACCAGTAACGCACGGCATGGCCTGGCGCTTGACGGTAATAAGATGACTGCAAGCGAGATTGCCGCCAGTTCCATCATCAGGGATCAGATCCTTGGAGAAAAGGCGCTCTTGCTATTGAACTGCAGCGGCGCGCACAAGCAGGCCCTGGCAACGCATATCGGCATCTCGATTGGCACTGATGCCAGCCTTGCCTACTGCGTGATCCCTGTTGCCGGTTCCCAGGGCAGGAGGATGGTCATTCATGATCATCCCCGGGCAAACGTACCCAATATTGCCGATTTAACCAAAGCTGATATTCAGGTTGATGAAGCGCTCTTTCTGGCCAATCAGGAAAAATTCCGTAATGATGTTGAAAATGTATCCGGTCCGAAGACCTTTGCTGCTTCAATCCGTAAGGAACTGGATGCCAATGCGAAACTACGGGCTGCGTCACCGTTAAAAGCCTCGTCACTAGTGAAGGCTGACAGTGGCGATACCTCGGGGCTTACGACCAAGAAATGGACCTTCAGTAAACAAAACAGTTGGAAGTATGACAATATGGTTCCCGGTGGTGATCCCACACCATGGATTATGCCTGCGCCAGCTCCGAATCAGGGGCACCAGGCAGGATGCAACAGCGCAACCACCACAATCACCCTGTATCTTGATAACACCAACGTCAACGGTGACTTCCAATGGCTCACCGTGGATCACCTGGCCGGTGCTGATCCTGTTGATCCGAAAAATAGTGTTGCTATGCCAAAAACCGGCCAGGAGTTTACCTATTGGTATAACGATCCTAAAAATGGACCGTCTCAAGTTGCAGTAAAATCGTGGGGCTATGCCCAGATGGCCTATACCTTTCATTTTGCGCCTTCGTTTTCCAATCCGGGAAGCACCTTGTTTTATAAAGACGCACAGCCCCCCAACGCCAACAACGAAACCACCTATGACTCAGGATACAGTATTAATGTGGGGGTCAGCAAAGATGGGATTGATGCAGGGTTCAGCATAGAACACTCGACGCTTACCAATGTTGCCGACTGGTCGGTTGTCAACAACACCAATGTCAGTAGCTTTGACTACCAATGGGAATGGAATTCGTCAAATCCAAGCAACAGCGCCAGCTCGTTTGAAAAAATGAATGATCTGAATCAAAAGCTCTTCCAGCCTGAAGCGTTCTGTGTAATGAGAACCCAGAAGCTGCAGTTTACCCCTCTGACCTTTGAGATGAACTACGGTGTCAGCCAGATCTCCATGAATACAAAATGCGTATTTGCCCCGGATGCCACAGCCTACTGGAAGTACTATAACGAACGTAAGGATGTCGGTAGCTGCATGTATAGCGCGCCGGTTACGGTTGACTTCGGCTCTGTCCTTTCTCCGGTACTGGAGAGTCTCTTTGTTCCGGCTGCAGGGGTTAAGGGAGGGACAGCAACCACCGGTACTGTTACGCTGGACCTGAACGCTCCGACCGGCGGCACAACAGTCTACCTGTCCAGCTCCAACAGTGCCTGGGCATCGGTTCCTGCAAGCGTAGTCGTTCCGGCTGGTGTGGCGTCTCAGACCTTTCAGATTAGGACCCTCCCGATTAGCGGTAATCCGTCGGTGACCATCAAGGCGTCCCTGACAACCGACCCCTATAGTAATGCAATTTTGAACGCCAGTATGCCGATAACAAGCTGATTAAAAGGAGCCAAACCATGATTCGCAGCATCCTCTATATCTTCATAGCTGCCCTGCTGGCCTTGCCGCACCTGTCTGGTGCAGCAGAGATCACGCTTAACGACAAGGCATTTGGCAGCAAGCATAGTACAGCGGAAATCATTCAACCGGCAGGGAAGAAGGTTGGGCAGGACAAACAAGGCACTGCCATCTATCAGGTTCACGGCAATGGCATAGAAATAGGTTACAAGCTGATCGGATCAGGAGAACCGCTGGTCATGATCATGGGTCTGGGTGGAACCATGGAAAATTGGCAGCCAGGGATCATCGCAGCGCTGGCAAAGAAATACCAGCTGATCATGCTGGACAACCGGGGTATGGGCTACAGCACAACCAATGACACAACGTTCACGTATCAGCTGTTTGCGGATGATGTCATCAGCCTGCTTGACGCCTTGAAGGTTAAAAAGACAAACATTCTTGGCTATTCAATGGGCAGCACCATTACCCAGAAGCTCTTGCTGGAGTATCCGCAGCGATTTGACAAGGCTGTTATCCATGCCACCTCAGCTGATGGCAGCAAGGTAGCCAAAGCCTTGCAGGGGCATGCAACCAATGTCCCGCCAACGGTGTTACGCCAGGTTGAAGCCACAACCCACTGGAAAACCCCTCTTGACAGGCTGCCTGCAATTGCCAATCAGGTGATGCTGATTGTGGGAACAGCGGATACCACCGTTGGTGCGGAAAGTTCAAAGACGATTGCTGCCGCAATTCCTGGGGCCTGGCTGGTCCAGTTTAAAAAAGGAACGCACCACTTGATGTATGAAGCCCCCACCGAATTCAGCAGAACTGTTTTGCTGTTTCTTGGGATGAATGAGACGGTCGGAGTGAGATAGCCGTGCAGCAGGATGGCGCTGCAGCAGGTGATTGCGGTTGGAAGCTGTAGTAACGGTGTGAATAAGGAAGGGATTACAGAAAACATGCCGGAATAAGGTCAGCCGGAGGATGACTCCGAAATGTAAGGTAATTTGATAGATAAGTAGCTCTCTTAACTCTATACGTCGTCAAGTTACGACACTACTAACGAATACATTAAAATTCTGAATACTTGGAGGTTCTATGAAAAAATTATTGGTTTGGCTTACGCTCCTTTGCAGCATGACAGTTATGCTGCTCTCTGGTTGTGGTGAAGACGGCAGCAGCAGTGGTGGTGGAACCAGTACCTATCTCATTTCAGGCAAGGTATCTATTACGGATAATGGAACAACAATCGGGGGGTCTGGCGTTACCATGGTCTTGGATGGCGACAAAAACCTTACCACAACATCCGGCATTGACGGCAGTTACAGCTTCACGGTTCCAAATGGCGAATACAAGATCACCCCCAAACTTTCCGGCAAATTGTTTACCCCTTTCGACTCGAACATCGCGGTGGAAGGTGCCCCTATCAGTGGGCTTGATTTCAGTTTGCAGCCTCTGGTTGGCGGAACTCCGAACAACAAGTGGGTACAAACGGATTCAATGAACTACAAGCGTAGTGACCATACGGCTAGCTTGCTCCCTAACGGCAAGATACTGCTTGCAGGGGGAACTCCCAAGCGTAGCACCGCAGAGCCCTATGATCCGGCTACTGCAGAGCTCTATGATCCGGCTACCGGCACGTCAACAAAAACCGGGTCTATGTTCGACGCACGTGCATCGTTTACGGCGACCGTGCTGGCTAACGGGAAAGTACTGGTAACGGGAGGGTTCGCTGGCGTTTTCCAGCCACTTACCCACTCAGAGTTGTATGATCCGGCTACCGGAACATGGGCAAAAACTTCATCCTTGAACTACGGACGCAGTGGTCATACGGCCACTTTGTTGCCAAACGGGAAGGTACTGGTGACCGGAGGATATGCCAGCACTGATTCACGTGCCACCGCAGAGTTGTATGATCCAGTTAACGCAACGTGGACTAAAACCGGATCTTTAAACTATGCACGCAGTTCTCACACAGCGACGTTACTGCCTGACGGGAAGGTACTGGTTGCGGGCGGGTACGACGGTAACACATATCGTGCCAGCGCAGAACTGTATGACCCGGCTACCGGTACATGGGCAAAAACCGGTTCTCTAAGCCGTGGTCGCATATGTCACACGGCAACATTGCTGGCTAACGGGAAGGTGCTGGTGGCAGGCGGAAATGAATATGATCATTCAAAAGCCAGTTCAGAGGGCGTAGAGCTGTATGATCCGGCTACCGGTATATGGGTCGTAACGACCTCTATGAACCACGCACGTAGTTCCCACACAGCTACCATGCTGCTCAACGGGAAGATACTGGTTGCTGGCGGACATGCCACTACCGATTCTCGTGCCAGCGCAGAGCTGTATGATCCGGCTACCGGTAAATGGACCGCCACCACTGCCATGAACTACGCACGTGAAAGTTTCACGGCCACCTTGCTGCCTGGCGGGGGGGTGCTGGTTGCTGGAGGGGTTGATATGACCCTCGATATCCCTGCGTACCGCGCCAGCGTGGAGACGTTCTACCCTGGACCATAACAAACGCTGTCACACCATCTCCGGTCCTGTGCTCTTGTTCCGGTCCGGGTTGTGAGTAGCGTGTTTATTTAGCTGTAATCTTTTGACTGCGTCGCTTCAAGCAGCTTACACCTTTGAAAGCCCCCGGCTTTGCCGGGGGCTAGTTACGATTTGCCTAGAGCTATCAACCGTAACCCATAAAAAACATAAAAAATGAGGTCTCCAGCTATGAATGCGATACTCCGTTATGTTCTGGCAGTTGCCCTACTGGCACTGCCACACCTGTCCAGTGCAGCAGAAATCACATTTGATGACAAGGCATGTGGCAGCAAACAGCATCTGGTCGTTGGAGATACGCTGGAGGTTCGCCTGCCGGGCAACCCGACAACCGGCTATAGCTGGCAGGCTGTTACTGTTCCTGCACAGGTGCGGCAGCAGGGAGAACCAGTTCACCACCGATGACAGCCAACTGATCGGTGCTGGCGGCATCAGCTCCTTTAAATTCAGTGTAGCCGAAGCTGGAGAGGGGAGCCTGGATCTGGCCTACCGGCGACCATGGGAGAAAGAGGCGCAACCTGCCAGGATCTGCCGTATCCAGCTTCAGTTTGCTCTGTCTGCCGCAGATTCGGCAAATAGACCACTCATACTCTCAACTGCCCAGCAAAGGGTGACAGCTGCGTTTGAGCGCCTTGACAGCGGCCTGCGTAAAGCAGCCGGAAAGCTTGGAAAAACAGGACTGACCGGTGATGCTGCCCGGCAGGTTCTGGCGGCAGCCTGCAAGGAGTTCAGCTATGCAGTTGATTGCAGCACCGTCGATGTCAGCGGGCGGCTGACCACCATTGAACCTGCCCGTTACCGCAGCTTCGAGGGCAAGGATATTTCTGATCAGGAACAGGTCAAACGGATGTTGAAACTGCGCAAACCGGTGCTGAGTCGGGTTTTTCATTCGGTGGAAGGGTATGATGCGGTGGATGCGGAATATCCGGCGTTCACGCCTGCTGGCGATTTTATCGGTTCCGTCAGCGTTATGTTCAAACCGGAACGGTTCCTGGGAGAGATCATACAGCCTCTGGTGAAGGGGGCGAGGTTTGATATCTCGGTAATGGATCTGGAAGGGCGAACCCTCTACGACAGCGATCCGGCTCAGGTGGGTCTCAACATCTTCACTGCACCTCTGTTTCAGCCCTATACAGAATTTGTGCAGTTGGCGCGAAAAATTGCAGCGACACCGCAGGGTAACGGCGCCTACCGCTTCAAAAATGAAAATCTGGCCAGCCCTGATGCAGACAAAAAGGCGTACTGGACCAGCGTATCCCTGTATGGAGTCTCCTGGCGGCTGGTGGGCATTTCATTATCTGCCGACAAATAGATTGTCGATCGGTAAATGAGACCATGCCTGGCAAGATTCGCGCAGACAGAGTTTACACCAAAGGAGAAAATTATGAACAACCAGAACAACAATCAAAATGATGAGCAGAAAAAAACCGGTGAAGTAACCCGACGGGATTTTATCAAATACACTACCGGAACCGTGGCCTGTATTTCATTGAGCCCAATGCTGTTTGCCTGCGGCAGCAGCAGCACAACACAGGTTGCAGGTTATCCGATTGAATCTACTGTTTTTACAACAGCAGATAAAACAATCAAATCAGGCACAACATTTTCGAAAAACATTGTTCCAACAGATCTGCAAAATGTTGCAGATTACGACAAATACGGCTACGGGGCCTGGTCTGATGGTGCTGGTCTGGATTATGAAAAACGCAATGATATCATGGCTGACGGATATCCCTATCCGTCAGCCACAACTCCGCCTAAACAACTGCTGAGATTCTTCGCCATCACCGATATACATATCACCGACAAGGAATCCCCTTCCCAGGCGATTTATATGCAACCGTTATTGGGAATGGAAACATCGACCTATTCTCCCACAATGCTGTATTCAACCCAGGTGCTCGATGCCGCCATCCAGACCGTAAACGCCCTGCACAAACAGGAGCGGATCGACTTCGGCATATCGCTGGGGGATACCTGCAACAGCACCCAGTATAACGAACTGAGGTGGTATATCGATGTTATTGACGGCAAGGTTATCACCCCCAGTTCCGGTGCCCATGCGGGAGCCGACAACATTGATTATCAGAAACCGTTTAAAGCAGCAGGACTGAATGCTGAGATTCCCTGGTACCAAACCATTGGAAACCATGATCACTTCTGGCTTGGCTCCATCCCGCTGGATACCGGTGAACTTGGCGACCTGCGCGGCAGTTATACCAGCAGTGAAGTCCTTGCCATGGGAAACACCCTTGTTAACGCTTCTAAAATTTACGATACAACTCCGCCGCTCTACTATATGGGGGTCATTGATGGCTCCACCACCACTGGCGCCATTATAAAAGCCGGTAAGGTAGGCGATCCCGGTTTTACCACGCCGCCAAAGGTGGTACCAGACCCAGACCGCCGTTCACTGACCAAAGCAGAGTGGGTGGGTGAATTTTTCAAGACATCCTCCAGCCCGGTGGGGCATGGCTTCAATCTTGTGCCCCCTGGCCGCGAAAAAGGTTTTGCCTGCTACAGCTTCGTGCCGAAAGCAACCGTTCCCATCAAGGTCATTGTGCTGGACAACACCCAGCGTGAAGATGATGATTCCACCAAAATTCATGGCCATGGTTTTCTTGACCAATCCCGCTGGAAATGGCTGAAAGCCGAGCTGGCAGCCGGTGATGCCAACGGTCAATTGATGATCATAGCCTGCCATATACCAATAGGCGTCCAGCCAAAGGATACGTTCATGGAGTGGTTTGATAATTCCGACAACCCTTCCAGCATCCAGAATGCGGTGGACCTGTCGGGGTTACTTGCCGAACTGCACAGTCACCCTAATCTGCTGATGTGGATAGCCGGTCATCGCCATGTCAATGTGGTCAAGGCCTTTGCAAGCGATGATGCTACCAAACCGGAACGGGGTTTCTGGCAGGTTGAAACCTCATCTTTCCGTGATTTTCCGCAGCAGTTGCGTACCTTTGATATCAAGCTGAACAGTGACTACTCTGTTTCAATCGTGACAACCAACGTAGATCCGGCAGTCAAAGAGGGAACACCTGCGGCAGTAGCCCGTAAATATGCCGTTGCGGCGGTGCAGATAGTCAATTCTCCCAATATATACCAGGTTGATGCGCCACTTATTAATCCAGCGAATCAACTGGCAAATGGCACAGACCCGAGTATTCGCCCGATGCCCACTGGTTCGTATAATGCCGAGCTGTTTGTACAGTTAAGCCCTGAAATGAAAGCGAAGATGCAGGCACTCTATCCGACGCTCTGATTCAGAGTACAGGAGAAGCTAACCATAAGGAGAAACGACAAAATGGATCGCTATCTAACAGAAAAACAAATCCTGAAAACAATTGTCTGCCTCATTACTCTTCTCAGCGCGGTATTCCTGTCCGGCTGCGGCGGAGATTCCGCCAGCAACTCCGGCGTCAAGAGCACTCCCCTTGTCATTGCCGGTATCGATATGCACCCCCATATCTACAAGGAAAACGGCAAGATTGTCGGGCTGGATGTTGATGTTGCAAGCCAGGTTGCCAGTGATGCCGGTGTTGATTACCGGGTGGAGATGGAAAATATCAGCTTCACCGATCTCTACAACAAGACCAAAGCCGGCCCAAATCGGGCGATAATCGGAATAAACTATGCGGAGTCGAGAAAAAATGACTTCAAATGGGTTGGCCCAATCAGCAAGTCAGAGTTCATTGTTTTTGCGAAAAAGGGATCAGGCTTCGGATTCGGCCAGGCAGCAGCAAAAAATATCCCGACGATAGCTGCCGTGCCGGGATGGCTGGAGACTACAACCCTGGAAAAGCAGGGTTTTGCTAACCTCAAATATTTCACTACCTACGACGAGGCATTCGCCGCATTCATCAACGGTGATGTTAATGCTATAGCCACCGATCTGATGCAACTGGCCTACACTGTTCGGGGTAAATATTCCATTTCAGCCACTTTCGATATCATCTACAGCTATAAATCTGCATTTTATTACATCGCGATTTCAAAAGATGTTGATGACAAAACCATCAGTTCAATGCAGAACAGCCTGGATGAACTGGTTAAAAATGGCGCCGTATATGAAACACTTAAAAAATACTTTCCAACCGCCCCTAAGTTCATGAGCCCCGATATCCTGCAGCTTTTCTCCGAATACTCGCCACCTCTCAACTATTATACCGGTCCTTTGAATAACTATCAGGTTGCCGGTTCGTCTGTGGAAATTGTCAATGAAATCCAGAAAAGGCTTGGCGGTTATGCATCAACCATTTCAATGACGAGTTGGACAGACGGTTACTCAACAGTTCAGGAACTTCCAAACAGCGCACTGTTCACAACAGCCCGCACGCCGGAGCGGGAAAACCTTTTCCAGTGGGCAGGACCGGTCGCAACCATGTCCCCCGCCTTCTATACACTCAAAGCAAAAAACATAAACGCAGACACACTGGAAAAAGCCAAAGCCCTCAAGGTTGCTACGCCGACCCAGTGGTATACCCACGATTATCTTAAAACCAACGAGTTCACCAATATCCTGACCTCGTTTTTCCCGGCGGATTCGTTTGCACAACTCCTGAAGGGTGAGGCTGATGCAATCTACATCGATGCGGAGGCCATTGACTGGTTATGCAAAGAGAGTAGCACATCCCGCGACACCCTTTCCAGGCTCCCTATCGCAACACCACAGAGACAGGGGTATATCGCTTTCAGTCTGAATACGCCAAAAAGCACCGTCGATAAATGGCAGACAGCCCTGGATGCTATGAAAGTTGAGGGGGCATTCGATGTGATCCTGTTGGGATGGGATGGTAATCTGGAGCGGTTTGCAAGCGATGGCGCTCTGGCTGCCGCCCTTTCCGGCGGGGTCAAAGAGAGTGTATTGAAGGAGCTTCAAAGATTTTACGATGCGACATCAGGCATCTACTACTCTGTGCAGTGGATTGACACAAACGGGATAAACCGTTTCGGTTATCCGGAAGCCAACAGTCTTCCCGCCGGTTATGACTACAAGGCAAGCAACAGCATTAATGACAACAAAATTCTGGGTGTACTGAACAAACGTCAGCCGGCGGCTCTTGAAATTCCACTGGACGAGGGGGGCTCCGGAGCGTTCCTATTCTATCCGGTCTACCGGTATGGTCAGTATCTGGGTGTGGTTTATACGATCAACCGGAAGAACTGAAAGCAAAGTATGATCAATAAAAAACAGGGAGAATTTTATGGAAAGTTTTTCAAGGTTTAGTCGCATTATTTTTGTAGTTTTGAGTTTTACGGCACTGTTGCTTTCAGGGTGTGGAAGCGAAAACAATAGCACACCAGCAGCATTCACCGCTGACAAGGTATCAGGAAAAACATTTGCCTTTTCCAGCTCCACAGGCTCCACCGGAACACTTGCATTCAGAACCGACAACACATGGAACACAACGGTCGGTACACTTATCTTAAGCGGAACATGGAGCATCAACGAAAGCGGCAAGCTTGTCTGTGTTACAACAACCGGCGGAAATTTTGTTCTTACGTACACACTGCTCTCATCTACCTCAAACGCTCTTACTGCCAGTGTCGTCCAGATAAACCCTGCTGACCCTGCAAACCCGACTAACTACACCTCCACTTTGACTGATATATCCATTTTGCCAGGCGATCTCGTCGGAACGTGGTCTGACATCAAAATGAGTAAAAGTGAGGCAAATCCTGTTCTTGTAAAAATCAATCCATCACCGACGGGAAAATACTCCACCTTGACTCTCAATGCTGATGGAACCGGAAGCTTAGTCCAGTATACTGAGACACTTAATGTAACTACTGGCGAATTCGAGATAAAATCTGATGTGATTGAAAGCACTACTTCATTTAAATGGACTCTGGTTAATAACAGGTTGCAGTTTGATGTCTCTGGCACACTTTCATCGTGGGCGCTCACGAAGAATGCCGATGGCACTATCACAGAGGTTGGAACTGATGGTTACAGCTATATGATACAAAGAAACTGATGGCCGATGACTTGTCACACTATTAATCCAACAGATATCAACTTGATCGGGAGGTTTATTTTGAAAACAGCTAAAATGTCAGGAGTAATGCTGCTGCTTGCAATAGTCGTAATGGCTTGTAGTGACAACCCTTCGATCTCGACAACTCTGATAAGCGGGTCAATTCAGGGAAAAGCTCTTTCGCTTGCAAATACGGTTTCTACGATTGCCGGTTCTGGCGCTACGGATGGAACAGGTGCTAACGCCAGTTTCAGCGATCCTACTGGTATTGTAAAATATGGCAGTGATATCTTTGTTGCCGATACTTTTAATCACACTATCCGCAAGATTGACACCTTGACAGGAGTTGTTACCACAATCGCCGGGACGGCAGGCTCATCAGGCTCGACCGACGGTACCGGCGCTACGGCAAAATTTTATCAACCTGCCGGTATCACAACGGATGGCGCTAACCTGTTTGTTTCTGAGAGGTTAAATCACACCATCCGAAAAATTGTCATCTCCTCGGGATTGGTGACCACAATCGCCGGGACGGCTGGCGTATCAGGCTCTACCAATGCTACAGGTGCTGCTGCAAGATTTAATACCCCGAAAGGGATCGCCACAGATGGCACGTACCTTTATGTTTCCGACTGGGGCAACAATACCATCCGCAAAATTGTCATGGCATCAGGAGCCGTAACCACAATCGCCGGAACACCTGGAGTAGAAGGCTCGGCTGACGGGACAGGTACTGCGGCACAATTTAACGAGCCTTACGGCATAACCATAAACGGGGCTAATCTTTTTGTCGCTGATGCTGGCAATAATACTATCCGCAAGATTGTCATCTCCTCAGGAGCGGTGACCACAATTGCCGGAACGGCCGTAGAATCGGGCTCAACCGACGGGACCGGGATTGCCGCGCGTTTTAACCGCCCTTACGGTATTGACACATATGGCGATAATCTTTTTGTCACCGATTCATTGAATCACACCTTACGCAGGATTGTCATATCATCAGGAGCGGTCACAACGATAGCCGGAAAAGTCGGCGTATCAGGGTTCATCGACGGAACCGGAGCCGCCGCACGATTTAATGGACCGTACAGCAGCACAACCACCGATGGCATCACCATCTATGTTTCTGACTCATACAATAATGTTATCCGTAAAGTTGACCTTTCGGCAGCAGCTCCAGTAGTCACGACGATAGCCGGAAGCAATTCGGTTGACGGAACCGGCAGCAAAGCAAAATTAAACCAGCCAACAAGCATCGCTACCGATGGTGCCAATCTCTATTTCACTGAATACTTTAGCAATATTATACGCAAGGTAGTTATTTCAACGGGTGTTGTCACCACTATCGCCGGCACACAGTATGGATATGGCTCCGCTGACGGTGTTGGCACTGCTGCAAGCTTTAATTACCCCAACGGCATCACAACCGATGGCGTCAATCTTTATATTGCGGACACAAATAATCACACCGTTCGCAAGATGCTGATCTCGTCAGGAGTGGTGACAACAGTTGCCGGAATGGCCGGAGTATCTGGCTCGACTGATGGTACTGGCGCCGCCGCACGCTTTAATTTTCCTCTCGGCATTGCCACCGATGGAAAGAATCTTTTTGTTACGGATGGTCATAATAACACTATTCGCAAGATTGTTATCTCGTCGGGCGTGGTTACCACAATTGCCGGAACCGCAGGCGTATCAGGCTCGGTTGACGGGATCGCTTCTGAAGCACGT
The DNA here is from genome assembly GCA_964648885.1 of uncultured Geobacter sp. Taxonomy (GTDB): domain Bacteria; phylum Desulfobacterota; class Desulfuromonadia; order Geobacterales; family Pseudopelobacteraceae; genus Trichlorobacter. The sequence goes on from CAZYMK010000001.1 coordinate 41,314, forward strand.
TTCTATGAGCCGTACGACATCACCACAGATGGCGCCACTCTCTTTGTTACTGATTCTAATAATAACACTATACGTAAGATTGTTATCTCATCGGGTGTAGTTACGACACTAGCCGGGACAGCAGGAGCATCAGGCTCAACGGACGGAACCGGCACTGCAGCGCGCTTTAATTGGCCTGCTGGAATCACTACTGATGGCGCCAACCTCTTCGTTGCAGATGGTGATAACAACATTATCCGCAAGATTGTCATCTCCTCGGGAGTTGTTACCACAATCGCCGGAACGCCCGGCGTATCAGGCACGACAGACGGAACCGGTTCTGCGGCTAAATTCTCCATGCCGTACGGTATCACCACTGACGGTACCAGTCTCTTTATTGCAGATTGGTCTAACACTATCAGAAGAATCCAGTAATACCCGGTATTGACCGGTTAGAAGAGATTGAAAACCTCCGCAAGAGAGTTGAGGGTAGGTTGCGGGAACATTTCAGCAAGCTGGTATTTCACCTGATCCCGATTGTTCAGAAGCAGTAACGAGGAGATATTGGGCTAAAAATGTATCTATGCAAGACTTGACCCCGGTATTACTGGTAGCTTGTAACTGCTCTGCAGACCATAAAAAAGTTGGTATAACTTAAATTAAGTGAGAAAATATATGTATTCTGTGACTAACTGCCTGAAACTGATGCCATTGGTTGTTGTCGTGAGCGGGATGTTTCTCTCCCCTACTGCTTTTGCCGATGAAGGCGATTTCCGTTGTCTCAAGTCTGTCGGCCTCAAGAATCCGGTGCGGCTGCAATTTACCTTTCGATCCGATAAGGACGACCTGGGCTACGTCACCTACCAGCGGGGCAGTGGTCGCATTCAGGTGAAGAAAATCAGCGACAAGGAACTGCGGCGGGTGCCTGGCGGCAGGCCAAGCGAGATTGAATGGGTCTGGGAGGAGATCACGCCGGACGGCTCAGGTGGCCGTTATGTCATGGTTATTCAGGGTGCCCGGATATATGATTTCAGGTACATGGGGAAGAAAAACAGTAAGGTGCTGAAGTTTGAAGAAGATGTTGATGCGTTCACCGACAAGGGCTGTAACTGGAGCATACACCAGTAATACAAGACTTTTGCCCGAGCCCTCTATCATTGCGGGATTCTGGTTCGGAGTGGAAAATGAAAAAAACAGCACTAATGGTACTCCTCTGCAGCATAGCATTGTGTTTTCTGGCCGGTTGCGGGAACGACACCACGGCAGTAAACCGCATCATTTCAGGCAAGGTTTACAGCAAAGGCCTTGAAACAACTACTGCTTGGCCTGATGTGACGGTAACTCTGGAGGGAGACCGGACTGCTTCCCTTGCAACCGGAGAAGACGGTAGTTACCGCTTCATGGTTCCAAACGGCAACTACAGGGTTACGGCTTCGCTCAAAGGCATCACCTTTGCCCCTCCCAGTTGCCAACTGACAGTAGATGGTGCGGACATCAGCGGAGTTGATTTTGTAGTCCAGCCTGTTGGCGCGGTATCTGCGGCACATACCTTCAGCGCCACCGGCGCCATGCTCTACCCACGCTATGGACATACGGCCACCTTGCTACCCAACGGCAAGGTGCTGGTGGCAGGAGGACGCGCCAAGAGCGACCCGAGGGCCAGTGCAGAGCTGTATGATCCGGCCACCGGACTGTGGACAGAAACCGGGAAACTGACCTACGCCCGCTATTATCACACGGCGACCCTGTTGAAGAACGGGAAAGTGCTGGTCGTAGGAGGGCACGCCGATAAAGACCCGCGCGCCAGTGCAGAGTTGTACGACCCGGCCACCGGACTGTGGACAGAGACCGGGAAACTGACCTACGCCCGCTATTATCACACGGCGACCTTGCTGCCCGATGGCAAGGTGCTGGTGACAGGAGGGCATGCTGACAACGACCCGCGCGCCAGCACGGAGTTGTATGATCCGACAACCGGAACGTGGACAGAAACCGGGAAGCTGGTATATGCCCGTTATCTGCATACAGCGACGCTGCTGCCTGACGGGAAAGTGCTGGTGACGGGTGGGCACTCGAAAACAGACCCGTTGTCTACTGCAGAGCTTTATTATCCCGTAATCGGCAGGTGGGCGGAGACCGGCAGGATGGATGCTCACGGCACCATAAACCTCTATAGACATGCTGCTACCTTACTGCCCGACGGGACCGTGCTGACAACAGGGGGTATCTTGAAGGATACGATTGGGGTTGAGGAATCCATGCAAGCCACACTGCTCTATGATCCAGCCACCGGTACCTGGCCGTTTACCTCCAAGTGGTGGCTTCGAAGCCACCATGATCACACCGCAACATTGCTTCCCAACGAAGACACCATACTGGTGGCGGGGGGAGGCGGAGACGAGGCTTTGGCCCAGAATAACGCCCAACTGCTGGATCTGGCCGCCACCACCAGGAGCTATACGGATATCACGATGGTACGGGAACGAGCCAAACATACGGCGACCCTGCTGGCCAACGGAAAGGTGCTGCTGGCGGGAGGTCACGACAGCAAATCCGTTCCCGACTCATCGGCAGAGCTGTTTCATCCGGCCCGTTAATGAAACCGATAGTAAAC
>CAZYMK010000002.1:0-14970 GCA_964648885.1 uncultured Geobacter sp.
CTTGATTTCCTCCGCGAGCTTCGCGGCTCCGCGTGAGTAACTGCCGTTTTAAGGATTATTAGTGTGTTGCTGTCTAAAAGTAGCACAGTACCGGTAGTACATTGAAAAACCCCGAGGACTGTTTTATGAGGCTGAACGACTTAGAACGGGATGCGATCAGGCGGACTATAGCAGATTTGGACCCTGAGGCGAGGGTGTACCTATTTGGCTCGCGTACAGATGACACCAAGCGTGGAGGTGATATTGACCTCCTTGTCATGTCGAACAACCTGAAACATGATGACCGGGGCAAGATCTGCTGGAACCTGTGGGAGCAGATTGGCGAACAGAAAATTGACATCATCATTGCCAAGGATGACGCTGATCCATTTGTCAAGATTGCTTTGCATAACGGGGTACCGCTATTATGACAGACAACCTGAAAAAGCTGTTGCTCAAAGAACTGCAACTTTTGGATAATGCAGCGCAGGTGCTTCGTTACTCCTTTGAAAAATGCACGCGTATTGGATTAAAAGGCGATTATACCCCGGACGAACTGGAAAGCTTTGAATCCTTGTGCAGCCGCTTCGCCCGGCTAAGCGATATAATGACTCAAAAATTGTTCAGACTGCTTGATGAACTGGCGCTGGATACCCCTGGTTCTGTCCGGGACAGGATAAACCGCGCAGAAAAACGAGGTGTCATCGAAGCGGCGGAACACTTTGTAGCCATTCGCATCCTAAGAAACGATATTGCCCATGAATATCTTCCTGAGGCCATTTGTAAAATATATCGAAAGGTTATGGCATTGACGCCGACTTTGCTGGCATCCGTCGATCTGGTCAAGCGGTACAGTAAAGAAGAGTTCAGCGTTTGAGGAATAAGACATGAAACCATCTGATGCACTTCATTCCTATAGGGAAGAAATCCGACGCATAGCCGAACAAAACCATACCCGTAACCCTCGCGTGTTCGGATCGGTTCTGCACAACACTCCACCATCCCCTGGGAGGATATCTATCTGATGCGTAATAGAATTTGCCATGGCTATTTTTGTGTTGACCAGGAAATAGTCTGACAAACGGTAAAGCGAGATTTTCCGGGCCTGGAGCGACAGATTCGGCAGATTCAGTAATCGTGAGGTCATCGCGCAGCTGAGTCTCTTGTTTACAGCCTCACGAAACGTCCACGATACCGTTAACGACTTGTGCCGAGCAATACATACGTCGGATACTTTACATGAGCCGTGAAGACGGAATCTTTATAATGGGATCTCTTCAGAGAGATTGAAAGTGGGGGTATAAGCCATGCAAAACCGTCTTGTCAGATTCGATTGGGCATTGAAAAAACTGCTGCGCAACAAGGCCAACTTCGAGATACTGGAAGGTTTTTTGTCAGAACTGCTGAAACAGGATGTGCGGATAGAATCCATCCTTGAAAGTGAAAGCAACAAAGACAGAGCCGCAGACAAACAGAACCGGGTCGATCTGCTCACCCAGACAGGCAACGGCGAACTTGTCTTGATAGAACTTCAGGTAGAAGCTCAGTACGACTACTTTCATCGCATGGTCTACGGCACCTCACGGCTGATCACCGACACCATGGCTTCAGGCTCCAGCTACGACATGGTCCGTAAAGTCATCACTGTTTACATCGTCTACTTTGATCTGGGCCATGGAGAAGACTATGTCTACCACGGCACCACCGAATTCAGAGGGATCCACAATCACGACCTGCTGCAGCTATCTGCCAGCCAGAGAGACAAAATCAGAAACATAGATACGGTATCAGCGATATTTCCAGAATATTACATCCTGAAGGTTAACGGCTTTAATGACCTTGCCAAAGACACCCTTGATGAATGGATCTACTTTTTTAAAAACTCCGAGATCAAAAGCGAATTCAGCGCTCGAGGTATAAGAAAAGCTGCTGAAGAACTTGATGTATTGAAACTGTCCCCGGAAGAGCGCGCTGCCTACGACAGCTATATTGAAGACCGCCGCGTTGCGGAGAGTTCCGTCAAGACTTCATGGCTGGAAGGAAAACAGGAGGGCAGACTTGAAGGCAAGATTGAAGGCAAGATTGAAGGCAAGCTGGAAAGCAAGATTGAAGGCAAGATTCAGAGGAACATCGAAATAGCCCGTGAGATGCTGGATGATGGTGCATCTGTTGAGAAGATCATAAAATACACCGGGCTTACGGATGAAGAGATAGGACGCTTGCGGGATAACGTTTGAAATTGAGAATGGTGACGGATCTGCCTGAGTGACCGTTGCTTGGGTTGCATACCTGTCACCGGAACTCACCTGCCGGGATCACGCCCTGTAAGAACAGTACAAGAAAACCTGGCAACCTTACGTTCGCTTGGGCTGGTAGCTGCATCCGGCAGAGGGTATGGGCAATAGTCTCACAATAAACACTTATTCCGCGTTATAGGGGACAAATCGTAGGCGCACGGTTGAACTTTTGCATAACAGGTTCGCAACAAAGATGATATGTACGCATCAGGCAAGAGCTTGCTGCATACCCCCACATAACCTTCAGCATTCAAGAGGTTGCCAACGGTATCCTGGTTTCATTTGAAAAACATCAACAGGAAGTCACCGGGGAAGTCATGAGGCTTTTGGCGGTATGTGATGGTGAGAAAAGACGGAGCGAATTGCAGCACGCGTTGGGATTAAAACATGAAGAGCATTTCAGGGCTGCCTATCTATTGCCGGCACTGGAGATCGGTGTGCTGGAAATGACCAGACCCAAAACACCCAAAAGCCGGCTGCAGCGCTATAGGCGTACGCCAAAAGGAAATCGGCTGGCAAGTGGCAATTCAAGATGATACCGATCGTAGGTGGTGTAGTGTGACGGTATTCATCTGACCTTTACATAAAATGAGGGAGTAAATAATTTGCTGGCGTTTATTGCCGCGAATTTGGGGCTTAGGCTCCCCGAATATTCGATCGACTGCTCTCACTCTCAAAACCCTTGAAAGATGGCTTAAGCAACTGAACAGTAATGGGCAAACCCAATATATACGTTCGCCCAAAAGATGGCTGGTATTTTATGTTGCAGAATGTACACAGTGACCATAGGTTTTACACGATTGGATGGATTAGAAAATCGGGCTATTGCACAAATATCCTGGCTAGAATTGAGTATACTGTCACCAGAATTGAGATTTTATGGAATTTTGTAAGAGGCTCACTATGGAAAACAAACCGATATCAAAGAAAGCTAGAATTGCTATCATTCGTTGCTCGGGTGCACTTAATCTAGGGAATGAATTTATTAATGCAGGTGGGGAAGTTTTGGTGAAAACATGCTTTAGTAGTTCAACACTTTACTACTTTGAATATTTTGACAGCTGTATAATTGACTCGTATTCATATCCGTCAAAGGCTTTTACCGATAGTAGCCTAGAATTTATCAACAACTGTGACATTATCATTCTCTTCGGCGGCTCAATCATAAGTAAATACATGATTCCACTCTTCGAACAATTAAAAATACTTAAACCGATAAAATTTCTCATTGGTGCGAGTCTATATATGTATAATGATGAGGAGAAAAGAATTGCAACGAAACTCTTTAATGTCTTTGATTTCATAGTGACTAGAGACCATGTTACCTATCAAGCGTTGGGAAACAAAGAAAGGACCTTGAACGGCATAGATTTGGCTTTCCTTATTGATAAGAATAAAATTTGTGCGCCAGAAAGGGGTGGTTACCATCTAATTAATTTAGATCTTATTCAAGACAATAAAGATGAAATAAAGAAATTTTACAACGATTTTGTACAATCTAGACATACAGCTTATATTATAGAAAATACAACAAACACACATAGGGATATTGAAGGTTATGTCTTTTTGAGCTATTGGGAGTCACTTTATGGAATCATTGCTAATGCGGAGTCCGTAATAACAAACAAAATCCATACATCACTGGTTTGTATGAAAAACGGAGTTGGATTCACTTACAAAGGTGATGATCAAGGCGGCAAATCTGGTAGAAATACTTTATTTAATGAAATCGGTTTTTGCTTGGAAAACAAAGAGTATAGTAAGGACATTGTGGCGGGATACTCCTATGCAATAAATGCTAGGATAAAAGAATTTTATTATGATTTTTATAAATTTATTATTTCTCAACTCAGCTAACGTAATGCTTTCAATCCCGAATCCTTAAACCTTGTTTTTGTAGACCTCGGACAGGGTGATCAGGTGGCAATTTCGTATTGGCTTTCCCGTGTGGTGGCACACTAATACCACCTTTTATAGCCTCTTCAGCAGAATGTGGTATGATTTGATGTAAAAAGAAAGGAACATCTCATCATGAAAAGTTTGCACGCCGATAACTCTTATACGAATATGCAGCGAAATCAGTATGAGAGCGAAGCTGATTTAATGAATGAACAAAACCACATGTTTCACAATGCAAATCAGGATTATTGGGATATCCTAACTTCCGATACGGAATCGGATTTCAGGGACAAAGTAGGTTTAGATTTTGGCTGCGGTTGCGGAAGGAATGTTCTAAATCTCTGGTACAGATTCAAAAGAATGGATGGCGTAGACATCTCGAAAGGAAATCTAAAGCATGCATACGACAATATTCTAAAGGCAGGCTGCCCAGAAGAAAGATTTAGATTGCACCACTGCAATGGTGTTGACCTCTCGAATCTACGAGACAATGAATATGATTTTATAATGTCGACTATAGTCTTGCAACATATAGCTGTACACGATATTCGCTATAATTACTTCAAGGAATTCTTTCGAATCATGAAAGAAGGGGGACTGCTTTCTTTCCAGATGGGATTTGGAGAAGGATATGGCAAGGCGGGATATTACGAAAACCATTACCATGCAGAAGCTACAAATTCTTTTCACGACACGCTTGTCACAGACCCCAACCAGTTGATTGATGAATTAAGAAAAATCGGCTTTTCAAAAATCGAATATATCATTCGAGATCGATTTTCAGATGGTCACCCAAGCTGGATATTTGTCAAAGCTATTAAAATCAAACAGAAAGCCAATCTACTCATCTACCACCACCCTATTGATTTTAACTCCCTACCTCATGAAAAAGTAAGTTATCAGTCAGCCCAGTTCCATCATTTGAAAAATTTTTCACATGCAATTTATAGCACAAGCACTGCTGATGCCTTGAACTGCAATGCAGTGATTGTTTTTGATGAATTGACTCTACTAACAGACAGAAATCTTAACAAATTGAATCTATCAGATGATCAATGGCTTGTGTACATTTCCCATGATTACTGGTGCCACCCATTAAAGGTTGCAGAATATCTAAAGAGGCACAAAAATGTATTGATGATTTTACGCCATCTCTCAGCAAAAACATTGTTCGATCATTTGTTGCCCGATGTGACTAAATTTGTCCAGCGGCCAGGAGTTGAGGTTTCTATTTTCCATCCCCATGATGGTGTTAAGAAATTTGACATCATAATTGGCGGCAGCGAAACGCCAGATTACCCACTTAGACAAAACATCAACCGCGTCGTCCGTGAATACCAGAGCAAGTATAACTGGATTGTCTTGGACATAACAGGCCGAGGTCTGATGTCGAACCCTCCAGGAGCACAGTATGATTATGCTGCTGCATTGGCTGCCTCGAAAATATCACCAACAGCTAGTAACCGTGGCGGTTCTGCAGGGGGGAAACTTGCGATGCAATATTTCGACTTAAGTCCTGCTAGAGCAGAATTTGACCATCCATTTTATGGGTTAAAAACACCTGAAATGGCAGTCCTAGAATTTAATACTGCAGGAATAACGCCGCGTTATCTTGAATCACTAGCTTCAAAGAGCCTTCTGATCGCCGATCTCCCCGCTTCAGACTTTCAGAATTGGTATTCTGACAAGATGGTAGTTATTAATGAAAGAATGAGTGACCGTGAACTTGCAGAACTCTTTAATTACTGGATAAAGAATGACAAAATTCGGAATGAGATTGTAGATCATGCTTATCAGAACACTATTGCAACGGAAACATCTTTGAGTAAAGCACAAGAGATCTCTTCAATAATAGATTCAATAATTGGGTAATAGATATGAGGCCATATATAGAGAGGTTTTTTATGGATCAGAAAGAGGAATCAAAAAAAATATGGCTCGATAACTATATGAGCGAAGTCAGATTTTGGGAGGAGTGGTTCAGAACCAAGGGGTCACTTTGGCCAGATGATTATATCCATAAAACAAGTCATAATGTTGAAATAGCGGATCCTTATAAAAAATACATAGATATTCTTGACTTAGTTGATGTCAACATTCTTGATGTCGGGGCTGGACCATTAACTATTTTAGGTAAAATACATCCAACAAAGAATCTGCATATTACAGCTGTGGATCCACTTGCAGAAGAGTACGATAAGCTCTTGGAAAAGTATGGTGTCATTCCCCCTGTGCGAACTCAATACTCACCGGCGGAAGAAGTAGCTGAAAGGTTCGGACACAACAGTTTCGATTTTGTTTGTGCAACTAATTGTCTTGATCATAGCTTCGAACCTTTACTTGCAATACGGCAGATGCTGTATACTGTAAAAGAAGGTGGTCATGTCCTTCTGTTCCACGCGGAAAACGAAGCTCAGACTCACGATTACGGAGGATTGCATCAGTGGAACTTTACAATTGATGGCAATGACTTCTGGATCAAGAGTAAACATGCAGAAGTCAATGTAACAAGCGAGCTATCTGGACTTGCTGAAATAATTTGTTACCGCCATCCACCCAATGTAGTTGTTGTTGTATTGAGAAAAAGATTGAAGTCTGAGTTAACCTCCCCAATTTTAAATCTTCAGAAAGTATTAATCGATGTTTTTGAGCCAAATATCGTTACAGATATCGAGTGCATTTGTTTTGACAATGAAATGATATTGACTTACCCACGTGGAAGACACAGTTGTTTTTTAAATAAGCCTGCTCAAGTAACTGCTTGTATTCCCGTATTTAATGCAGGAAAAAATTTTATCCGATGCCTTGAAAGCGCTATAAACCAGACATTCAAGGACATTCATATTGTAATTGTTGATAACAATTCGACAGATGATACTTTTACAACTGCCTGCCACTTTGCTTACCAGAATGAAAATATTACTGTATACAGAAACGTGCGTAATATAGGCAGAATCCAAAACTGGAATAAATGCCTCAGCCTTTCATTTGGTGAGTACGTGAAACCAGTTATGATCAACGATTTCCTTGCTCCAGCCTGCATTGCTGAACTTGTTGCTGTGTTTGAATCAAACCCGTCCATTGTCCTTGCCCGCTCATCACTTTCAATGTTGTTGGATGATGGCATTACAAGATTTTTGCCATTATTTTCTCAATCCCTATTTATAAAGGGCGAGGACGCGATTAAATACTGTCTGGAATCTGGGAACATTGCTGCCGGCCCAACGGCACAGATCTTTAGAAATAACATAATCCGTCAACATGGTATCCATTTCAGGGATAAGTACTCATGGGCATCTGATTTTGATTTTGCGATGCAGTTGTTTGAATTAGGTGACTTTAGTTATTTGTGTCAACCACTCTACGTGTTCGACTCTACTGCCCACCGATTTTTTAGTCAGTCAAATCTGGTACTACAGTTTGAAGAAGAGGTAATGGTTCGTCTGGATGCAGTAGCCCGTGGTAGCCATAGACAAAAACTAAGTGCTAATGTATTGAAATGCATCGAAGGCATGTATCTTCAATATTGTCAGCAGGTCTCAGATGCATCCTCTATGATAAAACTCAATAATGCTTTGGGCCAAGCCCGCAATGCTTTGAACCGTAATGCAGAACATCAGCAACCAGCTTTACAGGTAGATGATATCGATAACAGGAATGATCTGGATGAATATTTGCAGCTGCCAGCAGGGAAATGCCCCCCTAAATTCACCAGGAAAAGTATTTGTCTCGTTACTAATGACATAAAGGGTCTGACAAGAGGTGGAGGAACAGCCGGATTCGTTGCGACCATTGCTGAGACTCTTGCAATTGAAGGTCATGCCGTTACTGTGTTAGTTGATCGGACATATCCACCGGATAATGGCACATTTGAACAATGGATTGCTTACTATGCACAAAAAAATATCAATATAACTGTTTTAAAAGGTAAGCCTGACATTCTCTTCCATGGTGATGAATACCTAATTATATCATATGAAATCTATGAATGGCTGAAGTGTCACCATTTCGATATTATTCAGTTTAATGACTATGAAGGGATGGGATTTTATACGGCACTTGCGAAACGACATAAATTGGCTTTCATCAAAACCCTTATTTGCGTAGTGGTCCATAGTCCCCATCTTTACCTCAAGGAAGCAAGCCTGTCTTTCATAGACAATATTAGATCTCTCGAAATTGATTATATAGAGAAAAGCATGGTAGAAAATGCGGATGTGGTTATAACCCCCAGCCAGTATATGCTTGGCTGGATGAAAAGCAATGGTTTCAAGCTCCCGAGGGATTCATTCGTGCAACAGAATATACTCCCACCATATGTCTTTAAGCTGCCTAAAGATTACACTCCCATGAAGAAACCAATCACTGAGCTGGTTTTTTTCGGTTTACTTCAGGACATCAAGGGAATTGCACTTTTCTGTGATCTAGTTGAAAAATTATCAAAGGAAAATACCGTTGGGTTTACAATCACATTCCTCGGGAAAGAAGCCTTCATTGATGATCTGCCATGTACATCATACCTGCAGTGGCGAGCAATAAAATGGAATGTACCTTGGCAAATTGTTTCTGACTTGGGCCCGGCAGAGGCACTACAGTATTTACAGTCAGGGAATCGATTAGCGGTCATGGCATCGATTCTTGATAATTCACCATATTCAATTATCGAATGCATTCAAAATCAGATACCCTTTATTACCAGCAAGGTGGGTGGGATTCCAGAGCTTATTCATGCCGCTGATATTGATAAGGTATGTTTTACACGCTCTCTTGACGGATTATATCAGAAAGTTACATCTGTGCTTACAGAAGGTGCCTTTACTGTTCGGCCACGCATCAGGGGAGAGTTGAAAGAAACATCATGGAAGAACTGGTACAATCAAGTTGATTACAAAAATACCCCCACTGATGATACAGACATCCTTTCTACTCAACAGCCGTTTGTCAGCGTCATCATAACCCATTACAACCGCGCACAATATTTGCGTCAGGCCGTTACCTCAATTCTGGAACAGGATTATGAAAATATTGAGTTAATAGTTGTTGATGACGGAAGCCGCTTGCCTGAAGCAATAGCGTGTCTGAGCCAGTTGGAATCGGAGTTGTGCAACCATAACTTCAGAGTAATCCGGCAGGAGAACAAATACCTTGGTGCAGCTCGCAATACTGGGGCTAGGCACGCCAAGGGTGATTATGTAGCTTACCTTGACGATGACGATTATGCCAAGCCAAACAGGATATCAACGCAGTTGCGTTCTGCATTGTTAACGGGAGCTGATATTGTACTTGCTGGCATTGATGAATTTACTGGTTCGAATGCTCCAAACAGCAATACTGTGCCCCGCGCTAAATGGGTTCCAGTAGGCCCTTCCGTCGCAGTGGGATTATTCAAAAACTGTTACGGAGCAGTACCAGCGCTAATAAAAAAAGATCTGTTTGATAAGATTGGGGGGTTCACGGAGGTTGTTAAACTTGGCTTTGAAGACTGGGAGTATTGGGCGCGAGCAGTTACTAATGGTTATAAGCTAGAACTGGTACCAGAGGCCCTCAATTGGTATAGGATCACTCCCAGTAGCATGCTGCAGACTACGCCCCATTACTTAAATCACCAAATTGCAATTCAACCGTATCTTGATGCCGTCCCTGATGCTATAAAGCCTGTCATTAAAACTGCTATGGGGATGTATCAGAAGGAGTTGCAACGCGACAACACTATTTACAACTTAAGATTAAAAGAAAAGTTAAATAGCACGCTTGTGTTGGCGGCAGTAAATATTTCACTAGGTAAAGATGATGAAGCTGAAAAAATAGTTAAAAATGCGATATCAGAAGCTTCAGAAACAAAGAAGGTAGACATTATATTGGATGTTTGGCTTAATGGAGCCGCTATACTTGCAAATAGCCAACACTATAACATAGCACGCCAAATGCTTTTTGCCTCTATGGATTATATTAAGGAGCTACACACCTACCAAGGTCAAAATTACTATTTTATGTTAGATAGAATTGATAAAATAATTTATGAAATAAAAAATAATCAATTGGTTAAAACTCAGCGTGCCTTCTAAGAAGGCTCGCAACGACGCACCCCTTTGGGGTGCACAATCAAAGCCCCGTCCTTTGGGCGGGGATTCAGCCGCCGTTTACTAAGTTATTAACCGGACAGCAGTGATGAAACTATTATTTGTAACCTACGGCTGGAACGAATCAGGCGGAGGGACAACGTTCCCGAAATCCGTGGTTTTGGAATTGGCAGCCCGCGGCGATGACATGGCTGTTTTTTACGCTTCGTTGCGGAATGATCCAACCTTGCCACCATATTCAATCGAGAAAATCGAAGAAAATGGAGTCAAGCTATTCGGTGTCTACAACCGCCCAGCCCTGTTCACGGATCCCGACAATCCCGAGCGTGAAATCAGGGACGTCAATATCCTGGAAAAGTTCCGGTGCACTCTTGATGAATTTAAACCGGATTTGGTACATTTTCACAATTTCCATGGCCTGACCTTTGCGATAGCGGAAGAGCTCCACCAACTCGGCATACCATCCTGTTATACCCCCCATAACTACCATATGATCGACCCGGAGTTGTATCTTCTCAAGAATGGACTGGTCTTGTGGAACCGGATAGACCCGCTAGAGGAATCAGAAGCTGTTGCTCGTAATCCACATCTGAAAGAATGGTATGCAAAGCGTGCTGACACCACCCGGCAACTGCTGAACAAATGGGCAGACCTGACACTTGCGGTTTCGCGACGGCAGAAGGAAATTCTTACCAGCTATGGCGCCTTGCCCGACCGTATCGCTATAGTCCATCAGGCATCACCAGTTTCTGATATGTTATGGAGCAATCGACAGATTGCATCGGCCCGGCAAAAGTCACGGCAGAGACATCTACGTGTGGGGTATATCGGTGGGGTTCTCCCCATCAAGGGTGTCCAGATGCTGGTAGATGCCATCCAATCCTTTGATTCCAAGGAAGTGCAGCTGCACATTTACGGTTTTGCAACCCCCGAGTACCTTCAATTATTGATGGATGCCGACATCAAAAAATTGGTAACGTTTTATGGCCCATATCAGCCGACAGACTTGGCGAGAATTGCCTGTGAGATTGATGTAGCAGTTCTGCCGACACTGGTGGAAGATTGTGCCCCTCTGACGCTTCTTGAGTTGCATGCCATGCGTCTGCCGGTAATTGCCTCCCGAATTGGCGGAATCCCCGATTTTATAGCTGATGGTGTAGATGGTTTGCTTTATGATTCTTACAATATCAATGAGCTTGTGCGGCTAATTCGCCGATGTCTCGATGAACCGGGTCTGCTTAATGAGTTGAGCAACAACCTTGTTGCCCCTTCACATACGTTTTCTCGTTACATTGATCAGTTGGAACATATTTATGCAACGCTCATTTCTGGGCAGGCACTTGACCCAAATGAGCTTTCACTACTCGTGAAACCTCGTAGGCGTATTCAAAAACACCGATTGCCTGTCGTTTCTTGGCAAGGCGACCTCTTTGTCAGTCACTCTCTTGCCCAAGTCAATCGCGAACTTTGTCTGCAGCTAATTGGCAAGGGCTATCAGCTGTCTTTAGAAGCCCGAGATCAGGCCGATTCAGATACGGTTGCTGATCCCCGTTTCAGCCGTCTGGAGGCAATCCGTAATCTTCCCGTTGACGCTGTCAAGCTTACCATCCGCCACCAGTGGCCCCCTGACTTTACACCACCTACAGTAGGACATTTCATCATGATCCAGCCCTGGGAGTTTGGCAGTCTGCCCAAAAGCTGGATTGAACCGATGAATACCGTGGTGGATGAGGTATGGGTGCCGTCCAGCTATGTTAAAGAATGCTACGTTGAAAGCGGTGTTGAGGCGGAGCGGGTGCAGGTGGTCCCGAACGGGGTAGATACCGGGCAGTTCAAGCCTGAAATACTTCCCTATCAACTGGCAACGCGCAAGACATTCAGATTCCTGTTTGTGGGTGGTACCATCCACCGGAAGGGCATCGACCTACTACTGGGAGCCTATCGAACCGCCTTTAGTGGGGCCGATGACGTCTGTCTGGTGATTAAGGATATGGGGGGCAACACATTCTACCAAGGCCAGACCGCGCAGGAGATGATTGAGCGGTTCCGGTCTGATCCGCAGGCCCCCGAGATTGAATATATTGACAAGGAGTTAAGTGCCGATGAGCTGGCAGGCCTGTACACCGCCTGCCACTGTCTGGTGCATCCCTACCGGGGAGAAGGGTTTGGTCTGCCGATTGCCGAGGCCATGGCCTGCGGCTTGGCGCCGATCGTCACCGGCTACGGCGCTGCGCTTGATTTCTGTCCGCCTGGGATCGCCTGGTTACTGCCGGCAACTGTGGAGAAGCTGCCGATCAAGCAGGTTGGACAGCTTGAAACGGTTGATTACCCCTGGTTGGCAGAGCCTAATTTTGACGCGTTGGTGGGTATGCTGAGGTATGCGGCGCAGCATCCCGCCGAGGTTAAAGAGCGTGGGCAAAAGGCCGCTCAGCATATTCGCGAGCGTTTTACTTGGGAGCATGCAGCCAGGGTTGCTGATGAACGATTGCGGGTCGTGGCGCAGCGGCCAATCAGACGTTTTGTCAACAACGTGAGTGATCAGCACGGTGGCAAGGGTGTCACAGAAGAAAAAATCAATGCGTTGGCACCTGTCTGCGAACAAGCGGATCGTCTGGCGCAATCAGGGAAGGTTGACCAGGCAGTACAATTACTACTGAATCAAGGAATCAGGGTTGATGCTGCTGATCCTCGCCCGTACCTAACCCTTGCTGAAATTCTGATCCGGGCCGGTCGCTATCAGGATGCATTGGAGGTACTGCCGGAGATGCCATCGTCCACCGATCCGCAGTTGAGATCAGAGATAGAGGCGCTCTGCCATGCAGCCCTGAAGAAATTGATCGTGGCAGAGTGCATGAGGCGCTTCAGGCGGCCAATGCTGCGGGGAGTCGCCCGCGCGTCCTGACGGTGCTTGGGACACTGGCGGCGCGGGGCGGTGATCTAAACGGTGCGGAGGCGCTCTTCCGCCGGGCGGTCGCTGCTGATCCCTCCTGTGGCAATGGCTGGCTGTCACTGGGCATGCTGCTGTGGGGACAGGGGCAACAGGAGGAGGCCTGGCAGGCGGTGAAGCGGGCAGTGACGGTTGATCCGCTGAATCAGGAGGCGGTGCAGATTATGAGGGATATGGCGGAACGGCTTGGTTAGCCTCACGAAAAGGCCTCGATGTAACCTAGATAAAGCAGTTCACGCAACGGCGCAACGACGCTACGTTGTAAAAACAGGCCGTTAAAAAAGTTCATGACCCCAACAAGCGGGTTAATCATTCGTATTTAGCAATTATTTGCTTTCGTTGCGAGTGTGGCGGCGTTGCGTGAATAAATGCCATTTTTCGGGTTTAAAAGCAAACCCAGTAAGACGTTGCTGTCTAATCGTGAAGCTAAAAGACGAGGAGCAAGAAATGAATTTACGCGCATTTTATGCAAATTGATTTTTAGAGATTCAAATTACATAAAAAATGATAGCCTGTCGCTATGATACCAAGAACTGTTGAACCGATACTCCTAGATCTTGCCGGCAGCTATCCGGTGGTCACTATTACGGGACCCCGTCAAAGCGGGAAAACCACCATATGTAAAAAAGTTTTCCCAGGGCATGCCTATGTAAACCTTGAAGCACCAGATGTACGCAGCTTTGCCACTGATGATCCACGAGGGTTTCTTGCGGCATATCCAAACGGTGTGATCCTTGATGAAATACAGCGTGCTCCCCTGCTTCTCTCCTACATCCAGACCATTGTCGATGAAAAGAAAATTCCCGGCCAGTATATCCTTACTGGCAGCCAGCAATTTGAGGTCATGAACACCATAAGCCAATCGCTGGCCGGTCGTACTGCTCTTTTAAAATTGCTCCTGCTTTCAATGGCTGAGCTTTCCAGCAGCTACCAACCTGCCAGTATTGATGGCAGCATGCTAAACGGTTTCTATCCTCGTATCCATGACCAGAACCTTAATCCTACTCAGGCGATGGGTGATTATTTTGAAACCTATGTAGAACGCGATTTGCGGCAGATAATGGCCGTGAAAGACCTGTCGCAGTTTGAGCGTTTTGTCAGGGTCTGCGCCGGCAGGGTCGGACAGCTTCTCAATCTGCAAAGTCTTGGCAACGATGTCGGAATTTCTCATGCGTGTGCGCGTTCGTGGCTTACCCTCCTTGAAGCCAGCTATATTGTCCACTTATTGCCTCCCTGGCACACGAACATTTCCAAGCGTCTGGTCAAGTCACCGAAACTCTATTTTTACGATGTTGGCTTGGCAAGCTACCTGCTTGGACTTGAAAATGAGAATCAGGTCAGTCGTGACCCGCTTCGTGGCAGCCTCTTTGAGAACATGGTGGTTATGGAAGCGCTTAAATTTCGATACAACCAGGGAAAGCGCAGCAATCTGTTTTTTTTCAGGGACAGTAATGGCAATGAGGTAGATCTGGTTTCGGTGCAGGGGAGAAGTCTGGCGGCGATTGAAATCAAGGCAGGAGCTACTATCAGTCAGGATTACTTTAAAGGATTGAGACACTTCAGAAAAGTTATCAATGATTCTTTTGATGTCACTGCAGGGTTGATTTATGGCGGGGATGAGGTGCAGAGGCGCAGCGATACACTGGTTCAAGGTGCATTGAACTGCCACGCGTTGTTTGAAGAACTGCTGGAATCTCATGCAAAACCTCTCTGAGTCTGAAGGGGTTATCAGGCTACCAAGATAAGTAGAGAAAAATATTTCAACTAG
>CAZYMK010000002.1:14980-38382 GCA_964648885.1 uncultured Geobacter sp.
CAATAATTTATAAATATATTATATAAACAATAAAAATGTTTTATTCGATCTAGACAAAGCGCTAGGGTGCAAAACAATGTACAGATTTATCACATCTCCCCAGGCTCTGGGGGCCATCATCAGGGATGCACGTAAAAAACAGGGGCTGACTCAGATCGAGCTGGGTAAAATGGCCGGGCTGAACCAGACCACGCTTTCAATGATCGAAAAGGGGAAGCCGACGGTGCAGCTGCAGACTATCCTGATCCTGCTGGCAGCCCTTAAACTAAACCTGCAGGTTGGCTCTCACGAGGAGAACCGAGGAACTGCAGGAGACCGGTGGTAATGGTGGCCAGGCCCAGGACGCGCATACCGCTGATCATCTACATCAATGCCGAAAGGGTAGGACGTCTTTTTTTCTCTGCAACCGGTCAAATGCAACTCACCTACGACACAGCCTGGCTCCAGTCCGAAAACAGTAGACCCCTTTCATTGTCACTTCCCCTTGGCCATCATCCGTTGTCAGGTAAAACGGTCGAAAACTTTTTCGACAATCTGCTGCCTGACAATGACGCCATCAGAAGGCGTATTCAGACACGCTTTGGCGCTGCGAGCGACAGATGTTTCGATCTGTTGTGGCACATTGGCCGCGACTGTGTCGGAGCAGTCCAACTGCTGCCCGAGACTGAGGAACCGCCCAGAGTGAGTGGTATTACTGCAGCGCCCCTTACCGATGCCGAAATTGCCGAGACCCTGAGAAATTATCGCACCGTGCCGCTCGGCATGCAGAAGGATACGGATTTTCGTATTTCACTTGCCGGCGCCCAGGAAAAAACAGCCCTGCTCTGGCATGACAACCGCTGGTGCAGACCGACAGGGGTCACGCCGACCAGTCACATCTTCAAGCTGCCGATCGGGCAGACTCCGAGAATAAATCTGGTCGACAGTGTAGAAAATGAATGGCTGTGTCACCTCATTCTGAAGGAATACGGCATCCCGGTTGCCAGTTCCCGTATCGCTACGTTTGAGGACGAAAAAGTACTGGTGGTGGAAAGGTTCGACCGTCGAGCGTCACAGGACGGCTCCTGGATTATACGTCTGCCACAAGAGGATATGTGTCAGGCGATGGGGGTGCCGCCGGTGTTCAAATATGAAGAGGATGGTGGTCCGGGGATCCGGAAGATCATGGATATGCTGCTTGGTTCGGAAGTCGCCACTACTGACCGGCGCCTGTTCATGAAGGCGCAAGTGCTGTTCTGGCTGCTGGGCGCCATTGACGGTCATGCCAAAAATTTCAGTATCTACCTGTTACCGCAAGGCGGTTACCGCCTGACACCTCTGTATGACGTCATGTCTGCCTGGCCGATAGTGGCGAGAAACGAGCTGCATGCAAAACAGTTAAGAATGGCGATGTCCGTTGATGGCAAGAATAAGCACTACTACTGGCATGAGATACTGGGGCGTCATTGGTTAATCATGGCGCGTATAACTAGATTTCCCGAGCAAGAACTACACACCGTGTTCAATGAATTGCTTGATCAGATGGAAGCGGTGATCAGCCGTGTTGTAGTAACCCTTCCGCAAGGATTCTCGTCACCCCTTGCAGATTCTGTCTTTAACGGGATGCGTCAGGCAAAAATGAAAACAAAACTACGAGAGCAAGCATGAAGAGCATGCCGAGCAGCTACCGATGCCAGGCACTTGAGGTTGTGGCTGAAGCATACCGCGCGTATACTGAATGCAGGCACCTCGCACTGCAGCATGTGAACCTGCTTGCAGCGTGCGAATACAGATCAGAGGCATTGCGTGCTGCCGAGGCGTTTCTGGGTCACTTCGGTGCTGATGACGAGTTGTTGCAGTGTGCGCTTGAGCTGCGCCAGCGGGCTGGGCTATACGACTATCTGACCGAGGGCGGTCAGCAATCAATCTCGTTGTGCATGATCGTCAAAGATGAGGAGGCCTGCCTGGCGCGCTGCCTGGCCAGTGCCAAGCCGGCGGTGCATGAACTGGTGGTGGTGGATACCGGCTCAAGCGACCGGACGGTGGCGATCGCTACGGTCTTTGGGGCGCGGGTGGTCTCCTTCCCCTGGAACGGTAGTTTTGCCGATGCCCGCAACCACGGTCTGGAACAGGCTCGCGGTTCCTGGGTGCTGGTGCTGGATGCCGATGAACTGCTTGCGGCACAGGATTATTCCGCCATTACTGAAGCGGTTCGATTAGCGGCAAAGGACATCAAGGCCTTTAGTGTGCTGACCCGCAACTATACAACCATGATCCATGCCCAGGGCTGGACTGCCAATGACGGCAGCTACCCGGCAGAAGAGCGGGCGGATGGCTGGCAACCCAGCTGGAAGGTGCGGTTGTTTCCCAACGACCGTCGGTTCCGCTTCAGGGGCGAGGTACACGAGATGGTTGAGGCCTCACTGCGTGCGGCAGGCATGGAGATACTGTCGGCACCTTTTGTGGTGCACCATTATGGCGAGCTGGAGCAGGATCCGGTCAAGCAGCTGGATAAAAAACTACGCTACTTTGAGACCGGTCTACAGAAGCTGGCCCAGCAGCCTGATGATCTGGCGGCAATCTGCGAGCTGGCGGTACAGGCCGGAGAACTGGGCCGCTTTGAAGAAGGCATCGACCTGTGGGACCGGGTGCTGCAAGGTCATCCTGAGTATGTTGAGGCGCTGTTCAACAAGGGCTATTGCCTGATGGGTCTTAAGCGCTATGCCGAGGCACTGGAACTGTCGCGCCGTGCCCTTGAGCATGATCCGGACCATAAGGAGGCGGCGCTTAACTACGGCACCTGCGAGCTGTACGTGGGTGATCCGGGACGAGCGCTGCAGGTTGTGGAGCCGGTTGCGGCACGCTATTCAGACTATCCGCTGCTGCAGGCATTGCGGGCTGCACTGTACGGGGGCTGCGGACAGACCGATCAAGGGCGGCAGCTGGTAACGCAGCTCAGGCAGCAGGGGTATGGGATTGCCGGGTACCTGCAGGCACGTTGCGATACCCTGCGCAGCCTGGGGCGCGATGCGGTTGCCGATGGTGTTGCTGAGTTGAACTATGCTGACATCGTGATACTTGCCGAACAAATGCCTTGCATATGACTATGGGTGTGTATAAAAATATGTATACATAACATGCGCTTTGATTACGGGGAACAACGGTGGATCACTATCGGCCTACTTGGCTTAACGGTTATTGTGATTGCACACACAGAGACGGAGGACTCTATCCATGTCATCAGCATGCGTAAAGCAACAAAAAACGAGCAGACCATGTATTTCGGAACTAAATGACGATGCACCTGAGATTACGCAAGAGATGTTAGATAAAGGCCGTTTTCGTATCGGCATGAAAGAGGTAAGCAGCGAAGAGTGGCGTGCCTCACTGCCCCGAAAGCAGCGGATCAACATCATGCTGGATACCGGGGTGATCGCCTGGTTTAAGGACATGGCCGGTGAACGGGGCTATCAGACCTTGATTAACGAAACACTCAAACAGGCCATGACTCAGCAGAACCTTGAGAGCACCCTGCGCAAGGTTATCCGCGAAGAGCTGAAGCATGCTGCGTAAAACATTTTTGCGAGAGAAACAAAATGACTCCTGAATCCATCAGAGAAAAAATAGGCCAATACCCCTTCTGGTATCACAAAATTGAACTGCCGTTCGGTATTGTGACCCCCGGCTGGGCGCCGCTGGATGCTGCAGCCTACGGGATACCGGAGCGGCTGGATGGCAAGCGGGTGCTTGATGTGGGGGCCTGGGATGGCTTCTGGACATTTGAGGCCCTGAGGCGTGGGGCGGCACAGGTGGTTGCTATTGATGATTTTTCCGATTATCTCGGTACCCTTCCCAGAGAAAATCGCACGGCTTGGCAGACGTTTGACACCTGCCGCGAGATTCTTGGTTACGACGATTACCGCTGTGTACGATTTGATCTGTCAGTCTATGATATCAGGCCGGAAACCTTTGGCTGCTTTGATCTGGTGTTTTTCTTCGGGACACTGTATCACCTGCGGCATCCGCTCCTGGCCCTGGATCGATTGTCTGCAGTCTGCCGCAGCGAAATGTTCGTAGAATCAGCCATCCTGGACGATTTCAGCCCGTACCGTGGCGGCTTCGGGCATGGTTACCCTGATGGGCAGCTCTTGATGGAGTTTTACCCGGATAGCCAGTATGCAAACAATGACAGCAACTGGTGGGTGCCAACGCTGGCGTGCCTGGGGCAGATGGTGAGATCTGCCGGCTTTAACGCTGTGCAGGGCTGGAAACTGACTGACAACCCGAATGGACTGCCACAATGCAGGGGGTTTGTGCATGGGGTAAAATGCAGCGCCTGAGCCGGATTGATCAGATGCAGGTGACGGTACTATGCCATGCTTGATATGTCAGCCGACCTGGCAGCTGTGGCACGGGAGCTTCTGACGACAGGGAACACCCGTGGCGCGGAAATAGTTTGTAGAAAGTTGCTCCTGTCAGAGCCCGGCCATTGCGAAGCATGGTCTCTGCTTGGTGTTATCCAGTACCGCTTAGGCAACTATCAGAATGCGCTGAAACTGTTTGAGCAGGTGCTGGCAAACGAACCAACCGACTGCACCGCCTGGTCAAATCATGGAGTCTGCTGTCTGGCCTTGGGGGACTGGCAACGTGCTGAACAGAGCATAAGGAAAGCACTGCAACTCTGCCCCACCTCTGCTGATGCCTGGAACAATCTTGGTGTGATGTATGAAAAGCAGCATCGTGAAGGAGCGGTTAACTGTTTCAAGTGCGCCCTGGAGTATGATCCGCATTCTGTTGATGCCTGCAATAATCTGGCACTTCAGTACAAGAAACAGAAGTTTTTCAACGAGTCGATTCGCTGGTATCAGAAATCGCTGGCCATCAACCCGAAGCAGCCTGCCACCCTCTGTCGTCTGGCCGAGGTGCTTGAACAGGCATCACGCACAGAAGAAGCGGCCGCCGCCTACCAAAGCTCACTTGCACTTCACCCTGATGACGGGGTACGCCTGAAACAGGCATCACTGCTACCGGTAATAATCCCTTCTTCAGACAGCATCTCTGTGATCCGCGACACGCTTTGGCAGCGCCTGCAGGCACTTCAGCAGGCAGGTCTCAGCATAAACCGTCCATGGGAAAAGGGGCGTATTATTTTCTACCTTGCCTATCATGGGCTGAATGATCGACCGTTTCACCAGTTAATGGCGGAGATCTATCGTGCTGCTACGCCGGAACTCACCTTTCAGGCCCCGCATATCGGCACAAGCAAGAGCAGGGATGACCGGATCAGAGTCGGTTATATTTCTCGGTTTTTTTATCAGCATACCATTGCCAAGCTGAACATCGGCACGATTGAACAGCTGGATCGTTCGCGTTTCCAGGTGACGGTGCTGCTGATCGATGCTGGTATCAGGGATCAGATGACGCAGCGTTTTGAGGCTTCAGCTGATACCTTTATTATACTGCCGCAGGATTTCTGTGCCATGCGAGAGCTGATTGCAGCCCAGGAACTTGACATCCTGGTCTATACTGATATCGGTATGGAGCCGTTCAGTTACTTTCTGGCCTTTGCTCGCTTGGCGCCGGTGCAGTGTGTCACCTGGGGTCACCCGGCAACTACCGGTATCGACACGGTGGACTATTTTATTTCACACGAAGCCGCTGAAACCGATGCAGGACATAGTGCCTACTCGGAAAAACTGTTCTGTCTCAGCCATCTGTCGGCATGTACCTGCTATGCGCGCCCCTTCTTGCCCCATACAGACAAGACGCGAGTATGCTTTGGCCTCGATCCGGCGTGCCATCTCTACTACTGTCCACAGCCGCCGTTCAAACTGCATCCTGATTTCGACCTGCTGCTGAAAGGAATCCTTGAGCGTGACCCTTTGGGCATCGTGTTGCTGTTGCGCGGCGTTGTCCAGGAGACTGAGGAACAACTCAAACTCCGTCTCTCTCGGGTTATCACTGACGGTACCAGCAGAATAAGGTTTATGGATCCGCTGCCGTTTGCCGATTATATAACCATGCTCAAGCTGGCTGACGTGATCCTTGATACCCCCCACTTTTCAGGGGGCAACTCCTCGTTGGAGGCGCTTGCGGTTGGTGCTGCCGTGGTTACGCTGCCGTCCCTGTATCTGAAGGGTAGATTGACCTATGCCTGGTACCAGCGGCTGGGGATTTATGACTGTGTTGCCGGAACCCCCGATGACTATATTGCCATTGCCGTGCGTCTGGGGACTGATCAGCAGGCGCGGGAAGCTCTGCAACGCAGGATTCTTGAGGCAAGCCACCTGTTGTTTGATGATCTTCAGGCAGTAAGGGAGCTGGAATATTTTTTTGAACAGGTAGTGGTGGAGAATTGCTGACAATGGCACTGTAAATGACTGAAATTGATCTTATATGTGGAGAGAAGTGTGAGTAATGCAGACAAGAGAGATAGACTCCCTAGAGTAGCGGTATGTTTATCCGGTGCGCCGCGTATCGGTAAAAGTACTCTTGAAATATTGTTCGGGCAGCTCTGTTCTTACGGGCAATGCGATATATTTGCCTCTGTATGGCACAGTTCCCGCTATGACGATATCAATCTACAAAAAACGCTATTGAGTCTTACCTGTGACCGTATCAAGGTTGCAGTAGTAGAATTCCCGGAAGAGTTCAAACCGTCTGTACTGCACGAATATGTCAAAGCGCCACCGACCAAAGTCGATAATGTGTTTCGAATGTATCTGGGGATACAGAGGTGTAATAGCCTAGCTCAGGAGTATGCTGCTGCTTATGGCATAGAGTATGACTACATAGTTAGAGCCCGTACGGATGTTGTGATCAATAAAGTATTCAATTTTGATGAGTATGCGGATACCTTGGCGAACCATTTGGTGATGCCTGACAATGGGTGGGGTGATTACGGAATCAATGATCAGTTTGCTGTGGCTAAACCACATCTGATGACAATCTATGCCGATCTTTTCAATTATCTGGATTACTACACAACGCTACCGGAACCAGGAATATTTATGCACCCAGAAACCCTCTTGGGCGTGCACTTGCAGAGAAACAATGTGCCAATTGAACGGGCGGCCTTCCAGTCGGTACTTGTACGGGATCTCATATGAACGTTGCCCTATGTCTGTATGGCTGTCATCCTGCAGAAGCTGAAACCCTCGCAGTGCTGTTGGATGCACTGCAGGGTATAAGTTTTTGTGATGTATTCTTCGTTACCTGGGAAGGTACAAAAGCAGAAAGCCTGTTGCGCATGAAGGCGCTTCAGGCCGTTTGTACTGCTAATGTCCGGTTGCGGCATGTTCTTTTTAACGATCCTTACGTGTCTGATGCCAAGGTTGCCGGATTGTGCGCAAAGGATAATAAATCTTTGAATACATTTGAAAATTTTTATGCCAGAAAAGTGGCTTGCTTGCTCAGTGAATGGATAAAGGCTAAGGACGCCATCGAATATGACCTCGTCATCTGCTGCCGAGCCGGTACTTGCATTAACCGTCCCCTCATGCTTCCCAATTACCGAAAATACTTTGAATGCGGTTATGTGATATTGCCGGATAATACCTACAACCAGGTGTATATTCCTTTTCAGGAAGAGTTTGCGTTTGGTGTGCCGGATGCCATGTTTAGATACTCTATGGCGTATGATTTTATTGAGGTGTGTGCTCCCACAAATGATGCAGGGGAAAAGCAATATCCTGATCCTGGGTGGATCATGCTGAGATATTTGAATGAACAACGTATCCCGTTCGGTCATGGTAATTTCAGGGCGTGCCACCTGAGCATGCCGGGGGAGAAAACCTGTTTTTAATAGGGGGAAGTAGATGCATATTATCAGCCACCGTGGCTATTGGCTGGAGCCAAATGATAAGAACACGCTCATCTCTTTTGAGCGCTCCTTTCAACATGGCTTCGGGATTGAGACCGATATCAGGGATTGTGACGGACGGATGGTCATTTCCCACGATCCTGCTGACAGTACGTGCCCGGGACTGGAAGACGTTCTAGCGCTACACAACCTGATCAACCCGGAGTTGCCGCTCGCTCTGAACATCAAGTCTGATGGTTTGTTTACCAGCCTGCTGTCATTACTCTCATCCTTTCAGGTTAAAAATTATTTTGTGTTTGATATGTCAATTCCTGACACTCTGGGGTATCTGCAAAACGGTATAAACTACTTTACACGCCAGAGTGAATATGAACCGGTACCGTCCCTGTATGAAACGGCTGCCGGCGTCTGGATGGACTGTTTCAATTCAGAGTGGATGACAGAAACGCAGATAGCCGGTCATCTTGCAGCAGGTAAACAACTCTGCCTGGTTTCTCCGGAATTGCATAAACGGGATCATCGACCATTCTGGAACAGACTTTCAGCCATGATGATACGGGATGCGGAAGGTTTAATGTTGTGTACCGATTTTCCCCAGGAAGCGAGGGAATACCTGCATGGCACAAATTAAGGCAGTGATTTTTGATATGGATGGGGTGCTAATCGATGCAAAGGATTGGCATTATGAAGCGTTAAATCGTGCACTGGGTTTGTTTGGGCTTGAGATAAGCCGGTATGACCATCTGGTGACCTATGATGGATTGCCGACTAAAAGCAAGCTGAAGATGATTTCAATGGAGCGGGGCCTTCCCGAGAAGCTTCATGACTTTATTAACCAACTGAAACAGCGGTACACTATGGAGATTACCTATGCGCGCTGCAAGCCGGTATTTTACCATCAATACGCCCTTTCTCGGCTGAAGTATGAGGGCTACCGGATTGTGGTTTGCTCTAACTCTATCCGCAGGACTATCGAGGTTATGATGGAGCAGGCAGGTCTTACGGAGTATCTTGATTTTTTTCTCTCAAATCAGGATGTATCACGACCTAAACCTGATCCTGAAATGTACACGCTTGCCTTGCAGCGCCTTGGTCTGTTACCGGAAGAGTGCCTGATAGTTGAAGACAACGACCATGGCATTAAGGCAGCTATTGCCAGCGGTGCGCATGTGCTACAGGTGGGCGGGGTTGAGGAGGTTACGTACCAGCACATTATGGAGAGAATCGCTACGTTTGAGGGTGAATTATGCTGAATATACTGATTCCACTGGGGGGGCAATCCTCTTTTTTTGATAATGAAGAATATCCCTACCCCAAACCGCTGATTGAGATCAATGGTCGCTTGATGATTGAACTTCTGATAGAGAGTTTTTCATCACTACATACTCCGTATCGTTTTATTTTTATTGTGCAAAAGAACGATTGTCGCAAATTTCATTTGGACAACACCCTTAAGTTACTGGCTGGAGATCAAGCCGTTATCATTGAGTTGAGCGGTGATACCAAGGGAGCTGCCTGCAGTGCCCTGATGGCGATTGACTATATCGACAATACGGATGCCTTGCTAATTTCGAACGGTGATCAACTGCTGGATCTGGACATGAATGTACTGTTGGAGTTCTTTGAACAACAGCAGAGTGATGGTGGTGTTGTTTGCTTTACGTCGGTACACCCCAAATGGTCGTATGTGCGGCTTGACGAGCAGCAAAAGATAATAGAGACAGCTGAAAAACGCCCTATCAGTAAGCATGCCATAGCCGGCCTCTATTACTTTCGGCAGGGTGCTGATTTTGTTCAAGCAGCCATGCGCTCTATCTCCAATGATGCCAACGTGAACGGTCTTTATTTTATTGCCCCTACTTTGAATGAAATGGTACTCGATAACAAACGGCTTACGGTGTACCAAGTGGATAATGATTGCTACCATTCCTTTTATTCGCCTCAGAAAATCAAGGAGTACGAGATGAAGTTCGTACGCAGTAAGGGATGATATGAGAATAGCCCGGCTTGAACAGATGATAAAAGGCTGGTTCGTGGGTAATTTTGAGCCGACATTGCTAAAGACGGATGCCGTAGAGGTTGCTGTTAAGTGTTACAAGGCTGGTGAGTATGAATCGTCTCATATGCATAAGATAGCAACTGAACTTACTGTAATAGTCAGTGGAGAGGTAGAGATGAACGGTATCTGTTATGGCGAGGGAGTGATTATTGTAATTGAGCCGGGAGAAAGTACTGATTTCCGCGTCTTGAAAGATACGGTGACCACGGTGGTAAAAATTCCTGGTGCTCTTCATGACAAGTATGGGCCGGACGGAGTCTGCGTATGCTGAATATTGTAATACCGATGGCAGGTAGGGGAAGCAGGTTTCAGGCTGTCGGCTATACGTTGCCGAAACCGCTCATACCGGTACTTGGCAGGCCAATGATTAAGCTGGTCATCGATAATCTGAGGCCACGGCAAGAGCATCGCTTTATTTTTCTTTGCCTGGTCGAGCATATTGAACGCTACAAAGTGGACGAATTACTGATCCAGTGGTCCCCAGGGTGCGTAGTGGTTCCCGTTGATACGGTGACGGAAGGGGCCGCATGTACGGTATTGTTGGCCAAAGAGCACATAGATACAGGCAGCCCGCTTATGATCGCCAATAGTGACCAATGGGTTGATATCGATATCAACGTTTATCTGGCGCGGTTAGATGACGCTTCGCTTGATGGACTGATCATGACCATGTGGGCTGACGATCCTAAATGGTCATTTGTTCGTTTCGATCAGTACGGTGCCATCACTGAAGTGGTGGAAAAGCAGGTGGTATCCAATGAGGCCACGGTTGGTATCTACAACTTCCGTCGCGGTAGTGATTTTGTCCGGTCTGCCGAGGAGATGATCCAGCTGAATTTGAGAGTGAATAATGAGTTTTATGTGGCCCCTGCGTACAACCGGATGCTGGCAGCCGGTTGCAGGCTTGGCTGTTACAATGTTGGCAAAGAGGCAGACGGCATGTATGGCTTGGGCATACCGTCGGATTTGGAGCTGTTTGAACGTCTGCTAACAGACAAAGGTTTTGAAAGTTTGACATGGTAACTCGCTTGAATGGCGACGGTAAGTACCTTTGTTTAATGACACAAAAGGCCATACAGCTATGTCAGGACGGTAAGTTGCTAGAAGCTCGCAGCATGTTTGAGGAGCTGCTTGCACAGAATCCGCATGACCCGCAGCTACACTACGAACTGGGTATGCTTTGTATGGAGCAGCAGAAAAACCACGCTGCTTGTGATCATTTTCGTGAGTTGGTCCGGCTTGCTCCTGATTTTTTGGAAGGCAGGATGCTGCTTGGCATGATGCTGGCGGAGTTGGGGCAGCATGTGGAATCAGCCTCTTGGCTTGAAGGCGTTGTTGCCGAGGTTCCGGGTGTGGCTGAGATTCATCACCGTTTAGGGTTGGTTTACACCGAGCTGAGCCGCTATCAGGATGCTTATAATGCCTATC
This sequence comes from uncultured Geobacter sp., assembly GCA_964648885.1. Lineage (GTDB taxonomy): Bacteria > Desulfobacterota > Desulfuromonadia > Geobacterales > Pseudopelobacteraceae > Trichlorobacter. The sequence continues at coordinate 26,269 of CAZYMK010000002.1, forward strand.
TGACAGTGTTACGCCTGAAACCGGATCATGTAGGGGTGCGCTGTAGCCTTGGTTTGTTGCTCTCAACCACGGGCCATATTTCCGAAGCACGACAGGTTTTTCAGGAGGGGCTTGCACTTGACCCCACGTCAGTCAATATCATCAACAACATGGGGCGGGTTTGCAAGATCGGTAAAGCCGCTGAATCGCTGGACTGGTTTCAGCGAGGACTTGACCTTGATCCGGAGCACCCGTCCCTTACCAGTAATTACCTTTATACCCTGAACTATGTGCCCGGGCTTTCTTCTCAATGTATAGCAGAAAAATATATGCAGTATGCTTCTCGATGTTACCGACCTCGTATCGATTGGCACTGTTCTCAGGAGAGACGTACTTCACGTCAACGTGTACGCATCGGCTACCTGTCGGCTGATTTCTACGGGCATTCAGTAACTTTCTTCCTGGAGCCGGTCATACAGCAGCATGATCCGAGTCGTTTTGAGATATTTTGTTATTCAAACCGTACCGCTGAGGATGCGACAACTGAACGATTACGGTCGTACAGCACCGAATGGCGGTGTATTGTGGGTATGACAGATCTGCAGGTTGCAGAATCTATTTGTGCTGATGAAATAGATATCCTGGTAGAGCTTTCAGGGCATACTGCCGGCAACCGATTGGGCGTCTGCGCGATGAAGCCGGCACCGATTCAGGTCAGCTGGATCGGCCATCCTAACACTACCGGGCTGCCGCAGATGGATTACTACCTGACGGATGCCTGGTGTGATCCACCCGGAATGACGGAGGGCCTGTACAGTGAGCGTTTGTTCCGGCTCCCGCGTGTTTTCAGTTGCTATCTGCCGCCTGAGGAGTTTCCGCCCGTGGCTCCGGTTCCATCGCTGGAGTCAGGAGGTATAACCTTTGGCTGCTTTAATAGTCCTGCCAAAATCAATGATCAACTGATCGGTTGGTGGGCAGAGATTCTGCACCGGCAGCCGTCCTCCCGATTTCTGATTAAGGGACCGTCTCTTGACGATTTGAGTTGTCTGAACGATATGTTGGAGGCCTTCAGCCGCTTTGGTGTCAGCAAGGACCGTCTTGTTATCCAAGGTCTAAGTGATACCAGGTTAGAGCATCTGGCCCGTTATGCTGAAGTGGATATTGCTTTAGATACCTTTCCTTATCACGGCACCACCACCACTTGCGAGGCGCTCTGGATGGGAGTGCCGGTGGTTACGTTGACTGGTGATACGCATGTTTCTCGAGTAGGTTTGTCACTGCTTCATGCCGTTGGACTCGACGAGCTTATTGTTAAAACCCCGAAGGAATATGTAGAGGGGGTAATTGCCTTGGCTGATAACAGGCAACGGTTACTGTATCTGCGCGAAAATCTTCGTCTGATGATGGCACGCTCGCCATTAATGGATTACACGGGAGTGACCCGAGAGGTTGAGGAAGCATATCTTCAAATGCAGAAAGAAAGGAGGTCATCATGAGACCTCTGCTGGATATGGACACCATACAGATTGAGATAACCAACGCCTGCGTGCATGACTGTGCCAACTGCACCCGTCTGGTTGGCCATGCCAAGCCGTTTATGATGACGCTGGAGCAGTTTCAAAACGCAGTGGATTCGCTGGTGGATTTTCCAAAGATGGTCGGGGTGATGGGGGGTGAGCCGCTAATCCACCCGCAGTTTGAGGAGATGTGCGCCTATCTGCGCAACCGCATCCCGCGTGAACGCTGCGGTTTATGGAGTACCCTCCCCAAAGGCAAAGAACGGTTGGCGTCGGTTGTTGCCGAGACCTTCGGTAATGTGCTGCTGAATGATCATACCTACGGCGAGCTGTACCATGGTCCGGTTCTGGTTGCCGGTAAGGATCTTGGTCTGGATGCGTTCAGCCAATGGTACTACATCCACCATTGCTGGATCCAGAACAGCTGGAGCGCCTCCATTACCCCTAAGGGGGCCTTTTTCTGTGAAGTGGCTGCTGCTTTTGACTGGCTTCTGCAGGGGCCGGGGGGATGGCCGGTGGAGCCGGGCTGGTGGAAAAAGACACCAAAGGATTATGTGGAGCAGATGGAACGCTCCTGTATCCATTGCGGGGCACCTTATAAACTGAAGGCCCGACGGGATACCGACTGTATTGACGATATCAGCTTCAGCAACCTGCAAAAACTGGCAGAGCTGAAATCGCCCAGGGTTGGTGCCGGACGTTTTGCCATCTATACAGACGGCATGGTTCCTGAAGATTATGGTCTGAACAGCTTTCGTCAGGATAACAGCTACTTTGAGAAAATTGCAGCCAGATACGGTTTGGGTCTGCGTCAGAACCGTATTGGCTATCTTGAGCCTTATCTTTTGACCGGGAGTGCCTGCCCATGACTGTGATTGAACAAGGGGAGTCTCTAGCCGAGCTGCATACCACTGCTGCCGCAGAGGTTGCCGCAGGCCGACGGACCGAAGCTGCCATACTGTATCAGGCGTGTCTGCAGCGAGAGCCTGAGAACGAAGACCTGCTCTATGAATACGGCGAACTGCTGCTTGCGCTAGAACAGCTTGAGGAGGCTGCCGACTGTTTTCGACGCATTCTGGCCAATAATCCCGCTGAGGCCGCCACCATCCTGTTGTTGGCCAGAACACTCCACCGGCTTAAAAAGCCTAAAGAAGCCCTGCATTATTACCGGCAGGGTCAGCGCCTTGCTCCCCATCTACCGGTGGTACACCTTATGGCAGGTCTTACGGCACTTGAATCGCATCTGCCGGATGAGGCCAGGAGTGCCCTCAAGAGGGTGCTGGAGATAGAACCGGAAAATGTTTCAGCCAAAATTTGCCTCTGTATGAGCCTGCTGGATATGTTTTCGGATAATGAGGCCCTGGAGGAGGGAAGACGCGCCTATGGAGAGGCGCTCTGTGAGTTTGTTCAAAGTACACCGCTTGATACCGAGGAGGAGTTTGACCGAGCCTATGAGGCCGTCGGTATGATGTCGACTTTTTTTCTGCCATATCAAGGCAAGAACGACCGAGAGCTGCAACGGGTTTACGGCCAGTGGGTCTCCCGTGTGGTGAGCGCCAAGTTCCCTCAGTATGGCCGGCTGCAGTCCGTACCCCTGGCTACCGGAGAAAAGTTGCGGCTAGGGATCGTGTCAGGCCATATTTTCAACCATTCAGTTTGGAAGATCGTTGCCCGGGGTTGGTGCAAGTATCTTAACCACAATAAGTTTGTGCTATTCATTTACTACACCGGGGATGTCTGCGATGCGGCTACTGATGATGCCCGCGCTTATGCAGATGTTTTTATCCAAGAATCTTCGGTGGCGGATATGGCGGATACCATCAGCAGGCATAAGCCGCATCTGCTGATCTATCCGGGACTCAGTATGGATCCTCAGACTATCCGCCTGGCTGCCTTGCGGCTTGCTCCGGTGCAGTGCGTTTCCTGGGGGCACCCTGAAACAACAGGGCTGCCAACGATTGATTATTTTTTAAGTAGTGATCTGATGGAGCCACCTGATGGTGACGCACATTATACTGAGGCGCTGGTACGATTACCCAATCTTTCGGTCTGCTATGAGCCGCTGCCGTTGCCGGCCGAGCTGCCGCCAACGCAGCTGCCGGGTATCGACCCGGGCGATATCAGCTATCTCTGCTGCCAGAATCTGATGAAATATCTGCCGCAGTATGACCATGTCTTTGCGGCAATAGCGGCCCAGGTGCCACGGGCGAAGTTTGTGTTCCTGAAATTTTCACCAATCCAGTTGCGCTGCTTCAAGGAACGAATGCAGGTTGCCTTTGCCCGCTACGGGCTTGCGGCAGATACCCATCTGGTTTTTTTCCCGCTCCTGAACCCGATCACCTACGCCGTACTGAACGCCGAGATCGATATCTATCTGGACAGCATCGGTTGGTCAGGCGGCAATACCACCTTTGAGTCGCTGCCGTTCAACAAGCCGATCGTAACCCTGCCGGGTGAATATATGCGGGGCAGGCACACGGCGGCCATTTTGCGGATGATGGGGGTTGAAGAGACCATTGCTGCCAATGCGGAGGAGTATGTGCGGATTGCCGTGCGTCTTGCTCATGATACGGCCTGGAGAGCTGCGGTCTCGGCACGGATAGCAGCCAACAAGCATACAGTTTATGGTGATCTGACCTGCGTGCGAGCCTTGGAACGGTTTATGGAACAGGCGGTGCGGGCTGACACAGCTTTGGGCTGCAGTGCACAGCCATGAGAGTGTCAATGCCTTTCGGCTCTTCACATGGCTGGGGGGTGGCCGGCAGCTATCTTACTGCCGAGTTGGCCAAACTGCCCCGGCTTGACGGGGTGACGCTGCATTGTGTCAAAGGGCACGACTTCAAGCCCTTTGAAGAAGATGCCTGGGATCGGATCAACATTGGCTATTGCTTCTTCGAGCACGATCTCCTGGCAGCTCCGTTCATGGCAGAGGCGGCACAAAGGTGGCACCACATTGTTGCCGGCTCCAGCTGGTGCGAGCAGCAGCTGCGCAAAGGGGGGGTGGAGCAGACCAGCACGATCCTTCAGGGTGTCGACCGTTCACGTTTCGCCTACCAGCCTCCCCGCAGTGATGATGGCCGGTTCATCGTGTTTTCCGGCGGTAAGTTTGAGTTTCGCAAGGGGCAGGACCTTGTTCTTGCTGCCATGAAAACCTTTATGCAGCGGCATCCTGATGTCTGGTTGTCCTGCTCGTGGCACAATCACTGGCCGCAATCGCTCATAACCATGGAACAGAGCCATCTGATCGATTTTGCCTGGCGCGAGGAGCCCTGCCATCAGTTGCTGCTTGAAACTGTTTGCCGGAACGGGCTGGACCCGAACCGCGTGTTGCTTCATCCCCCCCTTGATAATCCCCGCATGCCCCTGATTTATGCTGAAAGCGATATCGGCCTGTTTCCCAACCGTTGCGAAGGTGGCAACAACCTGGTTATGTGCGAATATATGGCTTGCGGAAGGACGGTTATTGCCTCAGACCGGACCGGTCAGGCCGATGTGCTTTCAGTGAATAATGCCTTCTGCCTGACCAGGTACCAGCCGGTGGTTGCTACAATCAACGGCCATGCAACCGGCAACTGGCAGGAGCCATCACCAGATGAACTGCTGGAACTGCTGGAGCAGGCCTACCGGGAGCGTGATCTGCTTAAGGCAAAAGGGTCCGTTGCCGCTCAGGAGATGGCACGTCTTTCCTGGGAATCAGCTGCACAGCGGTTTCATGCCCTGGGGATGCAGCTGGCAGCATGCATGTCATCTGTGCAGGAACCATCTGCACAAGCGCTTGCTGTGGCTGATCAGTATTTTGATGACGGCTGCTATGGCGAGGCACGGGCATGCTATGCGGATCTTTTGAAAAAAAATCCTTTCAGTGCAGAACTCCACAACCGTCTCGGCACCGTGCTTGACCGGCTGCAGTTCTTTCCCCAGGCAATCGCCCACTACCATAAGGCGTTGGCGTTGCATGAGCGTTTTGACGTTGCCCGCTTTAATTTATCAAATTCTTTGGCTCATGTCGGTGAATGGGAGGCGGCGATCAGGGAGATGCGAGCTGTTGTGTGCTCTCAGCCGGATTTTACGGAGGCGTGGCAGAACCTTGCCTATCTCCAGTATCATCAGGGGGATTGCGATGCTGCGATCGCATGCCTTGATCGCGTTACTGCCCTTGCTCCGGGATTATCGGAACCGCACTGCGAACTGGCCAGAATCTATCTGGAACAGGGAAACCATCAGCAGGCGCTTGCCCATTGCGATAAACTGCTGCAGCGTCAACCTGGTCATCGTGATGCGCTCTTGATAAGGTTTCAGGCGTTTAAAAGACTGGGTAAAGGCGACGCAGCAGTTGCATCCCTGCTCCATTTGCTGGAGATTGAGCCTGACGACCCGACAATCTGGATTGACTTGAGTGATCTGTACCTGTCGTTGGCGAAAGCCGAAGATGCCCGTGCCTGCCTGGAGCAGGCAGTAGCCCGCATCCCCCATGATCCAAACCTGTTGAATGCCTTGGGAGCAGTTTTGCATGAACTGCATGACCTTGATGGCGCTGAAACCATGTATGCTGCAGCGCTTGCCCTGGATCCCGGCAGCGTAGAGGTCTGCAACAATAAAGGAAACCTCTGTAAGTCCCTTCTCAGGATGGGCGAAGCAATTGACTGGTATGATCATGCCCTTGAGCGGGATCCGGAAAATCCTACGGTGCTGTTCAACAGGTCGTTGGCACTGCTGGCCCAGGGGCGGTTTCTGGAAGGCTGGCCTGATTTTGAGCAACGTTTTGACTGTACGTTGCCTGCCCGACTGCATCACCCGGAGATTCCTCGCTGGCAGGGAGAAGATCTGCACGGCAGACGTTTGCTTATCCAGTCGGAGCAGGTCTATGGCGATACGCTTATGTTCTGCCGCTATATTGAAAAAACGCTGCAGTATAATGGTCCTGTCGTGTTTGAGTGTCAGGACAATACAATCCGTCAGGCTTTGGGTGCCTTTGAGGGGAAGGTCGAGCGACTGCTAGTGCGGGGGGAACCATTACCGGATATTGCGGTCCAGGTACCCCTTTTGAGTCTTCCCGGCCTCTTCAAGACAACCCTGGAATCGGTTCCATCACCCGCAGGGTACCTTGTTGCTGATTCAACACGAATGAGCTGCTGGGGAAGCATCATCCCTCATTTCCAGGAGACAATGAACATCGGCTTGGTATGGGGGGGCAGGAAGGCACCGCTCAATGCAGACCGGTCGCTGCAGTTGCAGGAGATTGAACCGCTCTTTTCCATGGCAGGAACCCGTTATTTCAGCCTGCAGTTGGGCGAAGATGCGCGACAGCTTGAGCCGTACCGGAATATGATTACAGATCTCGGTCCCTATCTGATAAATTTTGGTGAAACTGCAGCGGTAATTAGCAACCTTGATCTGGTTATCACCATTGATACGGCTATTGCCCATCTGGCCGGCGCCCTGGGCCTGCCGGTCTGGGTGCTGCTGAAATATTCTCCAGACTGGCGTTGGCTGCTGGAACGCTCTGACAGCCCCTGGTATGGTTCGGCATATCTGTTCCGGCAGCAGTGCCACAGGAGTAGCTGGAGGCCAGTAGTGCAGGCTGTGCAGGAAAAATTAGCAGTGGTACTTGCAAACCGAAAAAAAACTGTTAAAGTTGTCAACGTATGATGTCGAATATAGCAGTAAGGCCAGAAGGCCACACACACCAACCCAGAAAGGGGATACGACCATGGCAGTTAACGACGTTTCTTTGACCTCCGGAATGCGCAGCAACCTGCTTCAACTGCAAGGCACCAGCAAGCTGATCGACCGCACCCAGGAGCGGCTTTCAACCGGCAAGCAGGTAAACAGCGCCCTTGACAACCCGACCAACTTCTTTGCCGCCCAGGCCCACACCAACCGGGCATCTGACTTCAACATCCGTAAAGACGGTATGGCTGAAGGCATCCAGACCGCCAAGGCAGCCGATGCCGGTATTACCGCCATCACCGCCCTGGTAGATGCAGCAAAAGGTCTTGCTGAGGCCGCACTGGGTACCTCCAACACGGTCGACCGGGCTAACTTTGCTACTCAGTTTGCAACGCTTCAAAGCCAGATTACCAGTTTGGCCAGCGACTCCGGCTACCGTGGCACTAACCTGCTGAACAGCCAGAACCTGACCGTTAACTTTAACGAGGATGCCACTGCATCACTGACCGTAAACGGTTTTAACTCAACCGCAGCAGGTCTTTCGATAAACAACGCCAACAACAACTGGAATGGTTCAGCAGACATCACCACTTCCCAGGCAGACCTTAAGAAGGCCACTGACGAGCTTCGCAGCAAGTCCAAGGATCTGGCCAACAACCTGAACATCATTGCAACCCGTCAGAACTTTACTGACAAGATGATTGCAACCCTGCAGACCGGTGCCGACAACCTGACCTTGGCTGATATGAACCAGGAAGGTGCCAATATGCTGATGCTGCAGACCCGTCAGAACCTGGGCACTACAGCACTGAGCATGTCGTCTCAGGCAGCCCAGTCCGTACTGAGACTGTTCTAAGCGGGGTAGAGAAGCCTTAAAACAGCTCAAGTTAACGACAGGGGGGATTTCGGTCCCCCCTGTTCTGTTTAGGCGGCAGCGGTGTGGAGGGTACGATCATGGAACTGAAGGCATTACAAGGAGCCGGGGGGGCGCAGTATCAGCAGCAAGCACCTGTCCAGCAGAACAATCCCGAGCGGCAGCCTCAGGTGGCCCGTGAGGCGGAGGTCAGTTCTTCCGCTTCGTTACAGGCCTACCGGCAGCAGTCGCTGCAGTCCTCTTCTGCTGTTAATGACACCGTACAACTGAAGTCATCCTCTATTACAAAAAATCTTGATGCGGTCAAGGCGATCGAGCAGATGCACACCCGTCTGAACGACCTGGTGAAAGGGGTCCGTCAGACCAATGAAGACCTGAACAAGGTGGCCGAGCAGGTAGGGCAGATGCAGGGCAGTTTGTCATCGATCGTTAAAAATTTTCCGCCGTACCCGATTGAGAGCATGGAACGGCGTGAGTTGCTGATGAGCTACATGTCGTTACGCAAAGAGATCGAGAGCCTGATGATTCCGCCGCCACCACAGCCGGTGTATGAGCGGGTGAAGACCCTCTGGGAATCGATGTTTGCCCAGAACGGTCAGATGCAGCCCGGCGCGGTGCCGGCCCTTGAGACGAGCAGCAGTGACCAGCAGGTTGCACAGGCAGGTCTGAAGCTTGACGATCTGCATGGCAGCCTGTCAAACCTGAGCGATCAGGTGACTCAGGCGCTGCTGCAACCCTGAGTTGCTGCCATGGCCCTGAAACTCTCATTGCGTCCCCATGAACGGGTGATCATCGGCAGTGCGGTCATTGTCAACGGTGGAAGGCCGACGTCGATACTGTTGGAAAACAATGTGCCGATCCTGCGTGAGAAGGATATTCTGACTGAGGAGCAGGCAGACACCTTCTGCAAGAAGATTTATCTGATTATTCAGCTGATGTACCTTGGTGAAAGTCCTAATGTCGATCTTGCGCAGTTGTACGGTTCGCTGGTGACAGAGCTGCTGACGGCGGTACCCACCATGAAAGACTTGATTTCCAGCATTACCGGCTATATTCTTGACGGCAAGTATTATCAGGCACTGAAACAGGCCCAACAACTTATCCAGTACGAAGAGGAGCTGCTAAACCATGCTACAGAATCCAGCTAACGCCTATACCACGATGCAGAAAGAGCATCTTTCCGGCCGTGAACTTGAGGCCTCTGTCCTGACGCGCGCCGGGTTGATGCTGAAACAGGTGCAAGAAAACTGGGCCGCTCCCGACCGGAATGACAAACTGCTTGAGGCGATCAAGTTCAATCAGAAGGTCTGGAGCTTTTTTCAGGCTGAACTGTCTGATCCGGAGAACCCGCTTCCCAAAAACCTGCGCGAGGATATCCTGAATTTGAGCCTGTTTGTTGATAAACGTCTGTTTGAGGTAATGGCAAATCCGGATAAGGACAAGCTGCAGATTGTGATCGATATTAACTTCAATATCGCGGCCGGGTTGCGTACCAAGCCGGAGTAACCGGCAGGGGTTTATGCGTGGCTGAACAGGAGAACGTTCAGAAGCCGGACGGGGCAGAGCTGCTGCTGCAGGAGATATCCCGCACCTTGCAGGAGAACCGGCGTTTTCTGCAGGCGTTGAAGGAAGACCGGCTTGACCGGCTGGAAGATGAAGATGCGGATGGGGCTGAAGAAGCCGAAGAAGATTTTGAGGAGCTTTGAGCCCCGTTCATGCAGAGCATGAAACAACAAAAGGCGCCACCGGAAACGGGAGGCGCCTTTTGTTGTCTGAACCATGGACAGAAGAGCAGGGAGGGAAGCTTAATGCCCTTTTTTCTCAGGCTTGCCACTGTTTTTCAGCCGCTCTTCGCCCTTGACGCCGATGTGACAGGTGGCGCAGCGGGTGTTGGAGGCAAAGGCCAGGGTGCCGTTATGACAGGCGCCGCAGTATTTGCCCTGGTAGAGTGACTCCATGATGAAGTCTTTATTTTCCTGTGCCTTTTTGGCCTGCATCTCAAACAGATGGTTATGGCACATCTCGCAGGAAAGCCCTTTGTCAACGTGGGCTTTGTGGGAGAAGATAACGCCGCGCACCGGTTTGTCATAGACGATGGGGGCTTCGGGGTAGCTGGCTGCCAGGGCAATGCCGACTGTCATGGCCAGTGCAACAAGAGCTGCTAGTGAAAAAATTCGCAGGGTCATAGTATCGCGTCCTCGCTTGTGGTGAAGGTGTTGTTAGCCTTTGGTGTAGAATACGTTGGGACGGGTGCCTGACTCGGGACGCAAGACCCATACCGGACGCTCGATCTGGTGGACTATCTTGAAGACCCGCTCTTCCTGGTTGGATAGGTCGCCAAAGATCCGCACATCGGCCGGACAGGCCTGGGCGCAGGCGGTGTCTTTTTCCCCTTTGGAGATACGGGTGTCCCAACAGAAGTTGCACTTGTCAACCGCATGACGGTTCTTTTCGTCAAAGTAGCGGGCATTGTAGGGACAGCCCAGCTGGCAGGTCAGACAGCCGATGCATTTTTTGGTGTCCATCAGGACAATACCGGTGGTCTTGTCCTTATAGGTGGCCCTGGTGGGGCAGACCCTGGTGCATTGGGGCAGATTGCACTGGTTGCAGAGTACCGGGATGAATTCGAGCTTGCCGCCGATGGCATCCGGGGTCTCTTTTTCAAGGATGGTGGTGCGGTAGTTGCCGGGACGATTCGGCACGTTGTTGGTGGCCGCACAGGCCTCCATACAGCGCTCACAGTCAATACAGCGATGCTGCTGCATCACCATGCTGTAGTGGGGCTTGTAGGGGTATTTTTTGGCAAAGTCAGAGGCATGGGCCCTGTTGAAAACGGAGACTGCCGAGAAGAGAGTGCCGCCGGCAAAGATGCCGGTGATGGCCAGGCCCATCTTCAGGAAGTCACGGCGCTCCTGGCTGGAGACGTTTTCTACTCCTTCGTTTTTCAGGCTGCTGAAGTCTTTATCGGTATTCATAGGTTTCAGTCCTCGTTTGTGGAGAAAGTGTGTTCAGTCAGGTTTAGTGCTCTTCAACCTTGTGGCCGTCAAAGACCTTTTCGCCGATCAGGAACAGCAGGGCGGTCAGGCCGAACCCGCCAGCGGTGATGATCCACTCATAGGCAGAAGGGAAGTAGCCGAGCATCTCTTTGAATTCGTTGACCCCCAGGCTGTAGTACACTGGAAGGGCCTGCCCCAGGTAGACCAGGTTGTAACGCATCACAAAGATACCGATCACCATTGATACAGAGGCAATCAGCATCAGCTTCATATCGCGGCCTTTGGAGAGAATAAACAGTACCAGCGGACCGGCCATGCCCAACAGGATTTCAAAGAACCAGAAGATAAAGGCATGGTGGCCGACAACTTCGGAGTGAACGATCGGCCAGGCACCGCCCGGCTGACCGGCTGCACCGGCAATCAGTTTCCAGGTAGTAAAGAACAGGATCACGGTGATCAGCAGAATCCCGATCTTGGTGGTAACCTCAAGGGCCCGTTGCATATCGGGGGTCATCTGCTCGTTGTTGACCTTGTGCCCCAGGATGTGGAACAGGATAATCACGGCGCAGCCGGTCATCATGGCCGAGGCAATGAAGTAGATCGGCATGTAGGGGCCCTGCCAGTATTCGCGGCCCATCAGCAGACCGAATACGGCCCCCAGGTTGGAGTGGGCGGCAATACCGGCCACTGATCCGCTGAAACCGCAGATAACGGCTGGTCTGTGCTTGTCCAGCAGCAGAAAAATATATTCGGCAAACATAAAGGCCAGGTAGATGCCGTAGAGGGTACCCATCCACCAGATATTGGACATCAGGTTGGGGGAAATGACGTTGTAGATCGCCATCTTCCAGGGAAGCTTGATTTCAAAAGCAATAACGAAAAAGCCTGAAAGGATGGTGGCAATAGAAAGGAATACCGAGCGCTTGGCAATTGGCATGAAGTCCTTGACTCCGAAGACGTGGCCGATTGAGGAGACAAGGCAGAGACCGGTTGAGGTGACCACAAAGAATACATACGCAGCGATCAGGATACCCCAGGGTATTTCGCGGTAGACGTTGTAATAGGCTTCATGCCCCTT
>CAZYMK010000003.1:0-37121 GCA_964648885.1 uncultured Geobacter sp.
CGTTTCTGGACAACAAGGGCAAACGTCAGGACGACTTCGGCTACTGCGTCTTCGGTAAGGTAATCGAGGGAATGGAAGTAGTAGATGAGATCCGTCAGGTCAAGACCGGCACCAAGGCCGGCCATGGTGATGTGCCACTGGAGCCGATTACCATCATCGCTGCCAAGCTGGTGGAATAGGGTCCGATACGATCTGTTGCTCAACAAAGGCCGGTGATTACTCACCGGCCTTTGTTGCTACTGCAGGCTTGATCAGAACCGGAACCAGACCCCGCCCAGCAGCTGGGTCTGACGGTCATTGATCAGGCGGCGTGCCTCAACGTTCAGGGTCAGAAACGGCACCGGCAGCGAGATGTCCACACCGCCCTGCACAGTCATAGTGCCGGAATGTTCTGCACCCCGATCCAGCGGATTGGCTGAGCTGATGTTGTTAACGCTGTAGTACATCACACCAACCCCGGCGTACGGCTTCACAAACGGCACCAGCGGCAGATGGGCATTAGCATACCCGCCCAGCGGCATGGTGTCGGCCTTCTTGTAGTACCAGCCCTTATCGTACCGCAGGTTGGCGTACCCCAGCGATGCCCCCAGGCTGACAAACGGCATCGGCATCCAGCGGGCGGCAACCTCAACGTTGTTACCATCCTGCTCAAGGGTACGGCCATAACGGGCGCCAATGTCAAAACTGCCGGCATGGGCTGCAGTGCTGAGACAGACGAGAGCCGCTGCTGCTGCAAGTACTGATCGTGTCTTCATCTCTTGTTCTCCTTTGCATGTGGTTTGTTCAGACAACGCAGCTGACGGTACAGCCCGCCCGGGGTTGCCTCAAAGGGTAGCACCGGCGCACCCAGCTGCTGCTGCAGTTCTGCCGGGGTCATATCATCCAGAAAACAGCCCTCCCCTTCCTTCAGCATCACTTCTGGCACCAGAATGGTCTCGCCGGAAAGATTTCCCTGCAGCTCTGTGGCAATATCACGACCACAGACCAGACCAGCCACCGTGACACTGCTGCCGAACAGACGATTGGGGATCGCTACGACCCGCAGCCGACAGCCAGTTTTTGCGGCCAGTTCAGCCAGAAACGGTTGCACGACGTCGTAGGCTGATTCACCGGTAACGATAACGGCATCAAACGCCTGCAGCGGCCTGGCCCGCCTGAGTACTGCGGCAGCGTCCTTATGAAACCAGGGGACCATGCCAACGCCGTTCTCCCACTGGGGTAGATCGCCATACTCCTTGAGCGCCGGAAAAGGGTAGTCGGCCTTCAGAAAAAACTCGTCTGCCAGCTGCAGAAACGGCTCCCCCAGCTGCCGGTTGAGCGTCCGCATCTTCGGCAGCCATTGATCAAGAAAAGCAGCGGCATACCCACTATCAACCGGCCTTAGCTGCGGCAGCCGTTGCCGGTGTTCGGTCAGCCCCACCGGCACCACTGCCAGTGATTGGATCGCCGGATAAAGGGCAGCCAGCCGCTGCACTGTTTCCTCCAGCAAGGCGCCGTCATTCAGACCGGGACAGAGCACCACCTGCGTGTGCATGGCGATCCGTCCGGCGGCCAGTGCCTGCAGCTGTTCAAGGATCGGCGGAATGCCTGGTCGCCCCAGCAGCTGCTCTCTGACCTGCGGATCAACGGCATGGACCGAGATATAGAGCGGCGAGAGCCGTTGCGTGATAATCCGGCGCAGCTCTGACGGTTTCAGATTGCTGAGGGTGACGTAGGTACCCTGCAGGAAAGAGAGGCGGTAGTCTTCATCCTTAACGTACAAGGGGCGCCGCAACCCTCTGGGAAGCTGATGCACAAAACAGAACACGCAGTTGTTACCGCAGCGTTTCGGTTCAGGAGCGGCAAACATCAGACCGGGCGGCTCACCCGGCTCCGGTTCAAGCAAGACCTGCCGGGTCTCCACCTCAGGACTGCAGACGGTCAGCTCCAGTTCATCATCATGGACCAGCCAGCTGTAGTCAATCAGATCACGCAGCCGTTGGCCGTTGATGGCCAGCAGCCGTTCACCGGTCGCAAGACCGGCGCGGTCAGCCGGTGAACCGGGCGTTACTGAGGTGATGATCAAACCGTGCATGAACGTGAAAACGTCTGAAGACAGCGCACGGACAGTACCGGATGGTCGCTGTCCGATGGCATCTCAGGGGTGGTGATGGAGACGGAAAGTGCCGTCAACCGAGGTAATGGTGGCAATGGCATGCTTGTAGATCAGGATATCCCCGCCTGCATCAAGCAACACCGAAAAATTGTCAAATGACTTGATCTGCCCCTCCAGGGCCTCGCCGGACATCATCCGGACAACCACCTTGACGCGCTCTTTGCGGGACTGATTCAGATACTGGTCCTGGATGTTGAACGGGGTCTTGGACATAGTGCATTTCTCCTTTGTTATCTGAAAAACGTAGTGGCCGCATCCAGAATAGTAGCAGAGTTTTCCGGATATGCAACCCACTGCAGATCAGGCTCTGCCCTGAACCAGGTCAGCTGGCGTTTGGCAAATCGGCGGGTGTTTTGCTTGATCAGCAGGGTCATCTGCTCCAGATCAAGTCCATCACGCAGATGGGCCACCACCTCCTTGTAGCCGATGGCCTGCATCGGCTTGCAGTCGGCAGGGACACCGGCTTCCAGCAACTGCTGTACCTCTGCCACCAGTCCTTCGGCCAGCATGGCGTCAACCCGCTGCTCAATAGCACGGTAGAGCTGTTCCCGGGGACGCTCAAGACAGAACTGCAGTGTCTCAAACGGCCGTTCACCGAAACGGTGCGCTGCCTGCAGCTGAGACAAGGGAGTGCCGGTTATCGTGAACACCTCCAGCGCCCTGATGATCCGGATCAGATTGTTGGGGTGCAGACGATCGGCCGTGGCAGGATCAACAGCGCAAAGCTCGGCCAAAAGCGCTGCCGGACCTTCCTGCTCTGCCCGCTGCCGCAGGGTCTGACGCAGCTGCGGATCTTCTCCCGGCGCATCGGTCAGGCCGCGCAGCAGGGTACGCAGGTAGAGACCGGTACCCCCGGCCAAGATCGGTCGTTTGCCCCGTCGGGTAATGTCATCGATTGCTGCCGTGGCAGCCAGCCGGAAGTCCGCTGCCGTAAACGACTGCAGCGGATCGCAGATATCCAGTAGATGATGGGGCACAACCGACCGCTGACCGGCGGTCGGCTTGGCGCTGCCGATGTCGAAACCGCGATAGACCGTCAGCGAATCGACACAGACAATCTCACCATTCAGATGGTGGGCCAGCTCAAGGGCCAGGGCAGATTTACCGCAGGCAGTGGGCCCGGTGATGACCAGTAGCTGCTGCTTCATAGCCGTCCAAAGATCTTTTCCAGCTCTTTAAGCGTAATCTCATGGGAGACCGGTCGGCCGTGGGGACAGTGTGCAGAGAAATCAGTACGATCCATAGCCTGCAACAACGCCTCCATCTGCACCCGGTCAAGGTGACGGCTGCCCCGCACCACTGAGTGGCAGGCCATCCTGGACAGCAGTTCATCCCTCATCTCGTCAAAGGCCCTGCTGGTGCCCTGCTGTGCCAGTCCGGCCAGCAGATCGCGCAACAGTGATGTCGCCGCAGCCCCTGCTGCAATACGGGGCAGTGCGTTGATTCTCCAGGTCTGGCCCCCAAACGGTTCCAGCTCAAACCCCAGCGATGTCAGCAGTGCACGGTGGCTGTTCATTAGCTCCGCCTCGCTGAATGACAGTTCCAGCGTCTCCGGCAGCAGCAGCCCCTGGGACTCGATGGAGCCGTCCGTAAAGCCGGCTTTGAGCTGTTCAAAACGCACCCGTTCGTAGGCAGCGTGCTGATCAATGATCACCAGCCGGTCATCGGCCTGGCAGAGGATATAGGCAGCCCTGAACTGACCGATCACCGACATGCCGGAGAAATACCCCCTCGGATCCGGCGGCGCTGCCACGACAGCTGGAGAGGAGTAATCGCTGTTCTGTTCTCGAATCTGAGGCAGCGGTGCTGACGGTTTGGCCATAAAACGATCCAGCGCCTGTTGCACACCACCACGGTAGTCCACCGGCCTGTGTTCTGCGGACGGTGCGGTGCCTTGCAAAACAGGTTCCCTTCTCTGCAGCCAGGGGGACTCCCGCAGGACCGCATCAAGGCAACCAGCAATCGTGTCATGCACCTGCTGGCGATGACGGAAGCGTACTTCATGCTTGGTGGGATGCACATTTACATCCACCTCTTCCGGCGGCAGGTTGATAAACAATGCCAGCAACGGGTAGCGCCCTTTTTCAAGGATCGGCCGGAAGGCCTGCATGACGGCGTGCTGCACCACCTTGTCACGGACAAAGCGGCCGTTGATGTAGGTAAACATGGCAGCAGTAGTTGAACGGGCAGCAGCAGGCGCTGCGAGATAGCCGTTGACTGAAGCGGCAGCGGTCTCACCGGCAACCGCGAACAGGGGGGTATCACGGGCTACCAGTTTCTGCAGCCGCTGCTGCAGGTTGCCGGGACTTACCTGCAACTGCTCACGCCCGTCATTGAGATACCGGAAGGCACGTTCCGGGCGTGACAGGGCCAGCCTCACCAGCAGATCCCCCACATGAGAGGCCTCGGTTTCGGCGCTGCGCAGAAACTTGAGCCGTGCCGGTGTATTAAAGAAAAGTTGCTCTACCGACAGCTCTGTTCCCACTGCCATGCCGCAGGCCTGGACAGACCGGATCACACCCCCTTCGGCCAGGATCTCGGTTCCTTCAAGACTGCCTGCTTCGCGGGTTTTAAGCCGTAACCGAGCCACCGAGGCGATGGAGGGGAGTGCCTCGCCACGAAACCCCAGCGAACTGATCGCCTCAAGATCCTGATCGCTGACAATCTTGCTGGTGGCATGACGCTCCAGCGCCAGCAACGCATCCTCCCGCGTCATGCCGTGGCCGTTGTCGCTGACCTTGATCAGCCTGCGCCCTCCGGCACTGATCTCCACCCTGATGTCGTCAGCACCGGCATCAAGGGCATTTTCAACCAGCTCTTTCACCACCGATGCAGGACGTTCAACCACCTCACCGGCAGCTATCTTGTTGGCCAGGTTCTCAGAGAGTATTCTGACGTGTGGTGCCACAGGAAGCTCCATGAAAAAGAGCGGGGAAACCCCGCTCTCAGAGAAGACCGTGCAAATTGCGCGTACTACTTCTTAGTACCGTTACCCAGTTCACCGAACAGACTGTTGAAATCATCATCATCGGCCTTGCCCCCGGCCTGAGGCTGTTCAGCCTGCCCCGGCACAGGAGTGTCATCCCAGGAAAAGTTGTTCAACTCAAACCCTTGTGCTGCCTCTACTGGTGGAGGGGCCGGCGCAGCCTGCTGCGGTGTGGTCTCAAGCAGCGCGGCAAACGGATCGTCCTGAGGCGGCACCGGGGCATGGTCAAATGAGAAGGCCGCTGTTGCTGGGGTCGGCGTATCATTAAAAGCAAACGGATCAGCCGAAGTACTTGGTGCTGCTGCGGCAGTTCCGGACTGTTCTGTCGGCAGATCAAAGGCAAACATATCGCTGCCGCTTTCGTCAGCTCCTGCATCGCCTGCCTGGTGCCCCAACAACTCTGCAGCCATACTGGCCCGCACGGCGTTCGGCAATACCAGCGGGGTCAGGCCGTGGGTTTTTCTGAACTCAACCAGATCTGCCGAGCACTTCTTGCAAGCATCATAGCTCTCAAAGCTGGTATAACCACATTTGGGACATTTCATGCCGGTCTCCTCCTGAATCCACCCGTTACAACGCTAAATATCGCCCCACTTATACTGCACAATGGCAGTCATGGCAAGGGCAGCAGTCTCCGTTCGCAGAATCCGCTCACCAAGCGTGACCGGGGTGAACCCCCAGAAGCAGAAGGCCTCGGCCTCACCCGGTTCAAAACCGCCTTCCGGACCGATGGCAATGGCTATCCGGGCCGGTCGGGCCATCCCCTCCAACAGCTCACGCAACGGTGTCGGCACCCCCCGTTCCCAGAGCAGCAGCTTCAGCTCTGCATTGGCGGCCCCGGCAGCAGCGGCAGCGGCAGAGGGATGCCAGCTGACCGCCGGCTGGTCAAACCGCTCAGACTGGCGGGCTGCCTCAGCCGTAATCCGCTGCCAGCGTTCAAGACGCCCCTGCAGCTTGTCGCCGGACAGCTTCGGCACCGAGCGGTCAGCCCGGAAAACAGAGAACTCAGAGACTCCCAGCTCAGTCCCCTTCTGCAGGATCAGCTCAATTTTCTCCCCTTTAGGCAGCCCCTGAATCACGGTAATGGAGGGCGCATCAGGAAAACGGTCCGCCTCCATGGTCTCGGTGATCCGGACAGCCGTCCATTCCTGCGAAACCTGATCGATCAGCCCCAGGTGCCGACGCCCGAGCTCATCCACCAGCATCACCTCGTCACCGGTACGCAACCGCAGTACCCGGGCAATATGGTGGTGGAGCGGACCATCGTAGGAGGCATAACCGTCACGGATACTGCGTGAGCTGACCACAAAACGACGACGTCCGCTCATACGTCCCTCCGGTACTGCAGACAGCGCCATTCGCCATCACTATAAGATGCCGTAAACTGCAGCGGCAGTGCCGCATAACCGTTACGTACCAATTCTTCACGTTCCGCCAAAATACCGGAAAGGACCAGACTGCCCCCGGGGGCCAGCCGGGAGGCAAGCTCAGGCCCCAGGCGTACCAGCTCTTCAGCCAGGATATTAGCCAGGATCAGGCTGTAACCGTCTCCCAACCGGTCAAGCGGTGTTGTGCTGCAGCGCACCTGCTGCGTCACCTGATTCAGGCGGCAGTTTTCAGCCGCCACACTGACCGCCTGGGGATCGATATCAACGGCATCGACCTGCCGTACCCCCAGCTTGGCTGCGGCAATGGCAAGAATGCCGGATCCGGTTCCCAGATCCAGCACCGGCCCGGCTGCCTGCGCATCAGGCAGAGCCGACAGGATTGATTCAAGACACTCCAGACAGAGCCTGGTGGTCTCATGTCCTCCGGTGCCAAAGGCCATCCCGGGA
Source organism: uncultured Geobacter sp. (assembly GCA_964648885.1). Classification (GTDB taxonomy): domain Bacteria; phylum Desulfobacterota; class Desulfuromonadia; order Geobacterales; family Pseudopelobacteraceae; genus Trichlorobacter. The sequence continues at coordinate 6,977 of CAZYMK010000003.1, forward strand.
TCAAGAATGATAACCTCGCGGTCTGTTTCCCCTTCCGGCTGCTCCCATGACGGCGTTATCAGCAGCTTACGGCCGATTTCAAGCGGCTTGAAATTGACCTTCCAGGCATCTGCCCAGTCCTCTTCACCCATTAACGTTACGGTGGGGGTTGCAGCCGCTGCAGCAACATCCAACCCGGCCAGAAAGGCGGTTATCCGGGCAAGCTGCTCGTCGATCTGACAGGGCACGGTAAAGTAGCTGGTAATGCAGGCTCGGCCGAGCGGCGGTATATCATCCTCCGAGAAGCTGTCAACGGCACGGTTTTCGGTACAGACACCGCAGCCTGAGAGTTCAGACAGAAAATCGGCAACGGGCTCCAGATAGTCCGCCTCAACCTCACAGGTAACCTGATACCATGCTGCTGCCATACTTCCCCCGTTCAATACTGGATACACTTTAACCCCGGCAAGCCGCTGCCGAAGTGGCCAGAACCTACCAGAACGACCAGACGGTGACAACAAAAACCTTGACAAAGCAGGGGCTGCCGATTAGTTTTCATTAGAATTTAACCATGAGTTGTCCTGCCAAAGGATCCCGTTTATCATGAAAAAAATCTACGTCTTATCAGACTCCACCGGCGAGACCGCCGAACGGGTAGTACGGGCAGCCCTCTCCCAGTTTGGCGGCAGCGATGTCAAGATTGTGCGGTTGTCGAAGGTCAACAACCAGCAGGAACTCCAGCGGGCCGTCAACACCGTCTCTTCCGATGAAGGACTGCTGGTCTACACCCTGGTTGATGCCGAGCTTGCCATTGCGGTCCACACCATTGCAGAAGAGCATGGCCTGATGGCCTTTGACCTGCTTTCGCCGCTCCTGCAAAGCCTCTCGGTCTTCCTGGGGATCGCGGCACAATCAACCCCCGGTCTGCTGCACCAGATAGACACCGACTACTTCCGCCGAATGGAGGCGGTCAATTTTACCGTCAAACATGATGACGGCCAGGAGACCAGGGGGCTTGCCAAGGCCGATCTGGTACTGGTCGGCGTATCTCGATCATCCAAAACCCCGCTTGCCATGTATCTGGCCAACAAGGGCTATAAGGTTGCCAACGTACCGCTGGTCAAAGGGATCGAACCACCGGAAGAACTAGAGCATATCGACCCACAGCGGGTAATCGGGCTCCTGATCAGCCCCAAACGGCTGGTGGAGATCCGTACCTCACGGCTGGTTACCATGGGACAAAGCACCCGCAACAGCTACGCCGACTATGAACAGATTGAAGACGAGATCACCTTCTGTCGCCAGTACTACCGGCGGCATCCCAGCTGGATCATTATTGATGTGACCAATAAATCAGTTGAAGAGTCGGCCTCTGAGATACTGCGCCGTCTTGGCAGCCTGACCAACTGAATCAGGAGGAACCATGAAGATTCTCGTAGTGGAAGACGAGAAAAAGGTAGCCGGTTTTATCAAACGCGGCCTTGAAGAAGAGGGGTATGAGGTGGACCTGGCCCATGATGGCGAGGAGGGGGTACGCTGCGCCCTGCAACAGCCCTACAACCTGCTGATCATGGATGTGATGATGCCCCGTAAGGATGGCCTCACCGCAGTACGTGAGCTGCGCCACGAAGGGATGCTGACCCCGGTACTGATGCTGACCTCCCAGAACAGCACTGAAGATGTGGTGGCCGGCCTCGACGCCGGTTCAGACGACTACCTGACCAAGCCGTTCATTTTTGCTGAGCTGACGGCTCGGGTACGGGCCCTGGTCCGCCGCTCAGAGCAGAGTCGCGGTGCAGAACTGCAGGTGGGAGAGCTGCGGCTTGATCCGGTTTTGCGCAAGGTATGGAGGGGCTCACGGGAGATAGAGCTCACCATCAAGGAGTTCAATCTGCTTGAATTCCTGATGCGGCATGCCGGCACGGTCGTCACCCGGGCCATGATCGCTGAACGGGTCTGGGAACACAGCTTTGAAACCTTTACCAACATTATCGATGTCTATATCAACTATCTGCGTAAAAAAGTAGACAGCGGCAATGTGCAGAAGATGATCCAGACCGTACGCGGTCAGGGGTACATGCTGAAGGCCGACTAGCACCTGCAGCAACCTTTTACCATGGAGGAACGACACATGAAGATCAGAAGAATACTGCTTTATAGCTTGATGGCACTGCTCGGACTCTGTTTTACGGCTCCTCGGGATGCCGCTGCCAAGCCGGTCAACCCTGATTTTGTCGAGCTGGCCAAACGGCTGAAGCCAACGGTTGTCAACATCAGAACCGTCAAACATGTCAAGACCGGTGGCCGTCAGGTTCATCCGTTCATGGGCACTGATCCATTCGGTGATCTGTTCAACCGTTTCTTCGGGCAACAGATGCCGCAACAACCCCGTAAACAGCAGGGGATGGGTTCCGGCTTCATCACCAGTGCCGACGGCTTTATCCTGACCAACAACCATGTCGTCCAGGGGGCTGACGAGATCATGGTCAAGATGGCCGACGGCCGTGAGATCAAGGCCGAACTGAAAGGTGCCGACGACAAGCTGGATGTGGCCCTGCTCAAGATCAGCGACAAGGCTCCTCTTCCTTTTGCCGAGCTGGGTGACAGCGACAGCCTGGAAGTGGGTGAATGGGTTATGGCCATCGGTAATCCGTTCGGTCTGGCCCACACCGTTACCGCCGGGATTGTCAGCGCCAAGGGGCGGGTGATCGGCAGCGGCCCCTACGATGACTATATCCAGACCGATGCCTCCATCAACCCCGGCAACTCCGGCGGCCCGCTGTTCAGCAGTAGCGGCAAGGTCATCGGCATCAACACCGCCATCATTGCCAACGGCCAGGGGATCGGTTTTGCCATTCCGGTCAACATGGCCAAATCCGTAGCCGAGCAGCTCAAGACCAGCGGCAAGGTGATACGGGGCTATATCGGGGTCAACTTTGACAAACTGAACCCCAAACTGGCAAAGTCACTGGGCCTTGCCTCTGACAAAGGGGTGATCGTCACCAATGTGCAGAAAGATTCACCGGCCGACAAGGCCGGACTCAAGGTTGAGGATGTGATCGTCCAGTTTGACGGCAAGCCGGTCAACACTGATACTGATCTGCCTAAAGTGGTGGCGGCCGCACCGATCGGCAAACAGGTCAAGATGGTGGTCTTCCGCAAGGCCAAGCGCCTTGAGCTCTCGATTGTGGTTGGTCAGCAGGGTGCCACGGGCGGCACCGCAGCACAACCTGCCACCGCCAGTATCGGTATCAGTATCCAGGAATTGACCCCTGAGCTGGCTCGCCAGTTGGGCCTGAAAGATGCCAGAGGGGTGGTGGTTTCCGAGGTCAAGCCCGGTTCATCGGCCGATGAGGCCGGTATGGTTCGGGGCGACCTCATCCTTGAACTCAACGGTCAGCAGGTTGACAGCCTGCAAAGTTTTGCCACGTTAGCGGCCAAGGTTACCAAAGGTGAGGTGGTGCGCCTGCTGCTGCGTCGCCCTGATGGCAGCTTCGGGTATGTTGCGGTAACGGCAGAGTAGCCTGCCGGTTTTGATACTGTCTGGTGAAGGGGGTAACGGGTGACATTGCCCCCTTTTTTAAATCTAGAAAAAGCATTTAAAACACAGAGGCACAGAGATCACAGAGTAAAATTGAATGGTTATGATGCATGCTGTCGGCTTATGGATTAACCCGAAAGGTGTACTTTATTTTTGTTTTAAGCCTTTGATTTCTCTGTGTACTCTGTGTCTCTGTGTTATTTAACTGCCGTTTCAAGGTTTAACCACTGCCGAATGCCACTTATCGCTTTGATTGAACGCTAATTGCAGTATAATGTCCGCCATGAGTAAATCCCCCCGCCATAGCCCTGTTACGGCACCAGCAACCACCGACGCAATCCTTGAAAGCATCTCCGACGGCGTCTTTACCGTTGATCCCGAGTGGAGAATCACCTCTTTTAACCGCGCTGCTGAAGAGATTACCGGCATCTCACGCCGGGATGCCCTCGGGCGTTTTTGCTCGGAAGTCTTCCGTTCCAATATGTGCGAGACCGATTGCGCCCTGCGCAAAACCCTGAAAAACGGCAAACCGGTCATCGGGCGTTCCGGCTATATCATCGATGACGAGGGGAACCGGATCCCGATCAGCCTCTCGACTGCGGTATTGAAGGACAGCAGTGGCAAGGTGGTGGGCGGAGCCGAGACCTTTCGAGATCTGAGTGAGGTAGAGACCTTGCGCCACGAGCTTGAGGGGCGCTTCCACATGGGGGATATTGTCAGCCGCAGCCCCCTGATGCAGCGTCTGTTTGAGGTGATCCCAGCCATTGCGGTCAGCCCCAGCACGGTGTTGCTGAACGGTGAAACCGGCACCGGCAAGGAGTTGATGGCACGAACCATCCACGGTTTGAGCAAACGCAGCAACGGACCTTTTGTGGCGCTTAATTGTGGCGCCCTGCCGGACACCCTGCTGGAATCCGAGCTGTTCGGCTACAAGGCCGGCGCCTTTACCGGAGCAACCAAAGACAAACCGGGCCGGTTTGCCCTGGCACAGGGGGGCACTCTGTTTCTGGATGAGATCGGTGAAGTGAGTCCGGCATTGCAGGTCCGCCTACTGAGGGTCTTGCAGGAGCACAGCTATGAGCCGCTGGGGGGCACGGCTTCCGTGTCGACCGATGCGCGGATCATTGTTGCCACCAACCGTGATCTGGCTGAACTGACCCGTAACGGCACCTTTCGTGAAGACCTGTACTACCGGGTGAATGTCGTACGGATTGAGCTGCCGCCGCTGCGACGACGCAAAGAGGATCTCCCGTTGCTGGTTGAGCAGTTTATTGTCAAGTTTAACCGCCTGCACCATGCCACGGTGCGTGGTATTGCCCCTGAGGCACTTTCACTGCTGATGGCTCACGACTGGCCCGGTAATGTGCGTGAACTGGAAAATGTGATTGAACGGGCCTTTGTACTCTGCCCTGACGGCACCATCGAAATCAGGCATCTGCCTGATGAACTGACCCTCCACGGCAGCCGCTCTGCCGGACCGGTTACGTTACAGGATGCGCGTTTGCAGATGGAGGCCCAGGCGATTCAGGCTGCTTTGGAGCGCACCGGCTTCAACCGCCTGGAAGCAGCCAGGGTGTTAGGCATGCATAAAGCCACACTGTTTCGCAAGATCAGGCAGCTTGGCATATCCCTGCCGGAAAGAGATGGGCGTACCAAGGCATAGAGTCTCTTTTTTGCAATTAAACCCTTCTTTATAGTCGCTGTTTCGCTACCCATCATCCCTTCAGCCCCTTCCTTCAACAAATAATTCATCCTGACATCAGCCTGTTACACCAGTAACTCACCTTGGCACGTTCACTGCAGTCTCCAGAAATCAGATCGCGCACCACCTGCCTGGAGCATCAGCATCATGAGAACTGCCTTTTCTCTCTGGAATGAACGAATAGCACCGGTGTTTGACGTTGCCAGACACCTCTGGATTGTTGATGCAGCAGAAGGGTGCATCATCAGCCAGACAGGCCGCCGTTTTTCCAGTGATGACCCGCAGGAACGGGCTTTGCGACTCACCACCCTGCAGGTTGAACAACTGGTCTGCGGTGCGATCTCACGCAGTGCGCATGATGCCTTGGCCGAGCGGGGAATTCGGGTGGTTTCCTTTATTGCCGGAGACCTGGAGCACGTTATACATGCCTGCCTGTCAGACCAGCTTTCAAACGGATTGCTGAACATGCCAGGCTATCATCGGGGAAAGCGTCACCGTGCACGGCACTTTCCTCACAGGGCTGCATACACCATGAAGTCAGAACAGACACAGGAGTCATAATCATGCCAAACAGAAATGGACAAGGACCCAAGGGATCCGGCTCAGGTAGCGGACGTGGACGCGGTTTGTGCAACAGAACCAATCAAGCGGGGGTACTGCAGCATGAAACCCCTCAGGAGCAGCTCACGCCGGAACAGCAACGCCTTGGCACCGGCTGCAGGGGGCCACGGGGATGCGGCACCGGCAAGGAACGTCGCGGTAACAGCATCAACAGTGGGCGTGATCAGCGCTAGTCAGGAGGAGTCGTGGCGACTATCGCATTTACTACAGCCGGACAGGATCTGACTGCTGAACTTGACCCTCGTTTCGGCCGGGCAGCCAATTTCCTGATCTACGATACCGATCAGAAGTCAACCCGGATCATTGAAAATCATCAGGGGCGCAGTGCATCCCAGGGGGCCGGCATACAGGCCGCTGAAACGCTGGTGCGGGCCGGTGTTGATACACTGGTGACGGGACATTGCGGCCCCAAGGCCTTTAAGGTGCTGGATGTGGCAGGCGTAAAAGTGTTCAACTGCAGTGCAGCAACGGTTGATCAGGCACTGAACGAGCTGCTGGCAGGCAGGCTGACTGCAGCAGAAAATTCTGATGTAGAGGGGCATTGGTAATGGCGGCATCCGGCAAAAGATCGTACAGAATTGCAGTTGCCTCCGGCAAGGGGGGAACCGGCAAGACCACCGTAGCCCTCAACCTGGCAGCCATGTTTGGAGAACCGGTTCAGCTGGCTGACTGCGATGTTGAAGAGCCTAACGTCAACCTGTTCCTGCGGTGTGACCAGCTGGTGCCGTCAGAGGTTGCCATGCTGGTGCCCCAGGTTGACCAGCAGCGCTGTAACGGCTGCGGTGCCTGTGGTGAACTGTGTCAGTTTCGCGGGATTGTTGCCGTCGGGAGCAGGGCATTGGTCTTTCCGGAGCTGTGTCACGGCTGCGGCGGCTGTGCCCTGGTTTGCCCGACCGGCGCCATAACTGAACGCCCTCACCGGATCGGTACGGTTTCAACAGGTCAGTCAGGGACCATCAGACTGATTGAGGGCAGACTTGAGGTGGGAGTCTCACTGGTTCCGCCGGTGATCAGAGCGGTACGGGAACAGCTGCTGGATGATCTTCCTGCCATTCTTGATGCGCCGCCCGGCACCTCCTGTCCGGTGGTGGCTACCCTGCGAGAGTGCGATTACCTGCTGCTGGTGACGGATCCGACCCCCTTTGGGCTGCATGATCTCAAGCTGGCTGTGGCCCTTGCTCGCGAGCTGAACCTGGCCTGCGGTGTGGTGGTGAATCGCGCCGGCGAAGACCTGGTCGGCCTGCATAGCTACTGCCGTTCAGAAAATCTTCCCATACTGCTTTCGTTGCCGGATGACCGTCAGATAGCAGAGGTCGTCTCACGGGGCGATCTGGTGGCCAGGACGTTCCCGGAGTACGGTCTGATGTTTGCCGAACTGGCCAGCCGATTGAAACAGGAACTGTATGCTGCAGGAGGTACACCATGAGCAAGGAACATATCCGCGAACTGGTGGTACTGTCCGGCAAAGGGGGTACCGGCAAGACCAGCATTACTGCTGCGTTTGCACTGTTAGCCGGCAGGGCGGTACTGGCTGATTGTGATGTTGATGCTGCCGACCTGCATCTGCTGCTGACACCCATGGTAGAGCAGCGCCACGCCTTTATGAGCGGCAATGAAGCGGTCATACGCCAGCAGGATTGCACCGCTTGCGGTGTGTGTATGGACAGCTGCCGCTTTGATGCAATCCGCCGGGATGGCCCTGTCTACCGGATTGATCCGGTTGCCTGTGAAGGATGCGGTGTCTGCTGCCGGATCTGTCCTTCTCAGGCGATTGATTTTCCGGAACGGGTCTGCGGCGAGTGGATGGTTTCAAGCACCCGTTGTGGTCCGATGGTACATGCCAAGCTGGGCGTGGCAGCAGAAAACTCAGGCAAGCTGGTGACCACGGTGCGTGAACAGGCCTGGACCGTGGCAGTGGATAAACGAATGCAGCTGATCATCTCCGATGGCCCACCCGGCATCGGCTGTCCGGTGATCGCCTCCCTAAGCGGTGTTTCACTGGCAGTGGTGATTACCGAACCAACCGTATCAGGCCTGCATGATCTGCAGCGGCTGCTGGCGCTGGCCCGTCACTTTTCCGTTCCTACTGCTGTCTGCGTCAACAAGTGGGATATCAACCCGCACCAAACCGAACGAATTGAGGCTGCAGCACGGTCTGCAGGCGCAGAGGTACTGGGCCGCATCCGCTATGACCGTTCGGTAACCCAGGCACAGCTGCAGCAAAAAGCGGTGGTGGAGCTTGATTCGGTAGCCGGCGATGATATACGCGTTATCTGGAAACAGGTAACGGAGTTGCTTTAGGGACTTACGACTTGAGCCTTGCTAGAAACTGATTAAAAGCCATGACAATAGCACACGGATGACGCGGATTAAGCGGATATACACAGATTTTAAACCGTAATTTTTAAATCGGCGTAAATCCGCCAAAATCAGATTTGATCCGCGTGCTCATGTTTTAACTTGTCTTTGTTTAGTTTCAGTTTTGTTAGCTTGGACTTTAGCATTCTTCAGGAGGCATCAGCATGGACGCAGCACAACCGGAAACCCAGCAGGAGCAATCCTGCCCACCTTCAGCATGTGAATCATGTTCATCCAGCAGCTGCTCGGCAACCAGTAAAAAACTGAGCGAAACCGAGCAGGAGTTTGAAGACCGGCGCCGTCTGGCCTCACGCCTCTGCAGGATCAAGCACAAGATCATCGTGCTGTCAGGCAAGGGCGGCGTTGGTAAAAGTACAGTGGCAGTCAACCTGGCCATGGGGTTGCATCTGGCAGGCAAGAAGGTCGGCTTGCTGGATGTGGATATCCATGGCCCCAGCGTCCCCACCATGCTTGGACTGGAGCAGAGCCAGGTCATGGAAGGCAATGGCGAGCTGGTGCCGGTTGACCTGAACGGCATGAAGGTCATCTCGCTGGGCTTTTTTCTGAAAGACAGAGATGAGGCGGTGATCTGGCGTGGTCCGATGAAAACCGGGGTCATCACCCAGTTTATCCGTGATGTTGCCTGGGGTGATCTGGATTACCTGATTGTTGATTCTCCTCCCGGTACCGGCGATGAACCGCTTTCGGTCTGCCAGACCCTGGAAGGGGCAGATGGCGCGGTAATCGTCACCACGCCACAGAAGGTTGCTGCGGTGGATGTGCGCAAGTCCATCTCCTTCTGTCGTCAGATTAATCTGCCGGTACTGGGGGTGATCGAGAACATGAACGGCTTTGTCTGCCCTAAATGCGGGGAGCTGACTGCGGTCTTTCAGTCCGGTGGCGGCAAGCTGATGGCCGATGATATGGGGGTACCGTTCATCGGATCAGTACCGATTGATCCCAAGATTGCTGAAGCAGGCGACAGTGGAGTAGCATTTCTGCAACGGTATGCCGACTCCACCACTGCAGCGCTGTTTCAATCCCTGCTGGTACCGATTACGGATCGGGTTGAAGCAGCCCGAACATAAGCGCACCACTGTTCCTGATGAACGACAACGCACCAAGGGGTTGCCATGGAGAACGAAAAGAAACTGCTGGTCATTGATGACGAACCTGCCATTCGTGAGGGCGTCCGCAGAATTCTGGAGTCAGAATCATTTCAGGTAGAGACCTTTGCCAGCGGACACGCTGCCCTGGAGCGGATCAAGCAAGAGCCGTTCGACCTGGTGATTACCGACCTGAAGATGCCGGGAATCAGCGGCATGGAGGTCTTGAAGGCGATCAAGGAGATCCAGCCTGATCTGCCGGTGATCTTTATTACCGGCTATTCATCAGTGGACAGTGCCGTCGAGGTGATGAAGCTGGGGGCCGTGGATTACATCGCCAAGCCGTTTACCCCTGAAGAGATGCTGCAGACCGTCAAGACAGCGCTGGAACAACGGGTTGTGGCACTTGAAGACCTGTATCTGCTGAAAGAGCTGCGAGATGGCGAAGGCTTTGACCGTTTTGTGGGGAAAAGCCAGGAAATGGTCAAGGTCTATCGCCGGATCATGCAGGTTGCCCCCACCGACAGCACCGTCCTGATTACCGGCGAATCCGGCACCGGCAAAGAGTTGGTGGCCCGTGCCATCCACAAGCACAGTCCCCGCCGCGACAATCCGTTTGTTGCGGTAGATTGCACCTCACTGGTGGAGAGCCTGCTGGAGTCGGAACTGTTCGGCCACGTCAAAGGCTCCTTTACCGGTGCAATCCATACCAAAACCGGCCTGTTCAAGGTGGCGGAGGGAGGTACCCTGTTTCTTGACGAGGTATCCAACCTGAGTCTGACTACCCAGGCCAAGCTACTGCGGGTCTTGCAGGAACGCCAGGTAACGCCGATCGGCGGCACCCAGCCGACACCGATCAATATCCGGCTGGTGGCTGCATCCAACCGCAACCTGCGGGATATGGTCACAGAAGGAACCTTCCGTGAGGATCTGTTTTTCCGCCTCAACATTATTCCGCTCGAACTACCCCCGCTACGCGACCGAACTGGCGATATTCCTCTTTTGGTTGGAAATGCCGTCAGACGTTGTGCCGATGAGCTGAGCAAGGATATCAAGGGGGTTACTGCCGGCGCCATGCAGGTCCTGCAAAGCTACAGTTTTCCGGGCAATGTCAGAGAGCTGGAAAACATCATCGAACGTGCCGTGGTCCTTGCCGAGGACAGCCTGATTACCCCCGATGATCTTGAGCTCAGCATCGGTTCAAACGAACTGGTGGCACTGGATTACACCGTTATACCGCTGAACGCCGAGGAGCTGAAGGAAGCAAAGCGTCATCTGCGCGAACAGGCGGTAGAGGACATTGAAAAGGCCTTTGTGATAAACGCATTGCAGCGGAATCGCGGCAACATAACCAGGGCTGCAGAAGAAACCGGTATGTTGCGGCCAAACTTCCAGGCCATGATGAAAAAACTCGGCATTTCGGCCCGGGAATATGTTGAGTCCTGATCATATCCTGCGCTCGCTCCTGCCGAGACGCTTTTCACTGATCCAGAAACTGACGGTCCTGACCGGCACGGTGGTGGTGCTGTTTATGACATTGTTTGCCTGGGTTAATATTGACAACCTGCAAAAACTGCTGGTCAACAATACTGTCCGCGATCTGGACAACCTTGCCTCGACTATTATCAGGATAACCCGTCACCAGATGATGCTGGACAACCGCACGCTGGTCTATCAGATGATCAGTGAAGTGGCTAACCGTCCCGGTATAGAACGAATCAGGATGATCAACCGCGAAGGTATCATCGTCCACTCAACAGTAGCCGACGAAGTTGGCCAAACCCTCGACCAAAAAGCGGTTCATTGTGATTTATGCCACAAGCAGGATGTCACCCTGTCTCACTTGCCGTTACAGGAACGCAATCGTTTTTTTACCCTTCCAGACGGCAAACAGGTGATGGGGTTTGCAAAATCAGTCCATAACGAGTCCAGTTGTTCCACCGCTGCCTGCCATGCCCATGCGGGGTCACAAAAAGTTTTAGGAGTGGTGGATATTATTGTCTCACTCGATCTGCTTAAGGCAGATCTGGCATCCTACCGTAACCGGATTATCCTCCTGACGGTCCTGTTAATCATCCTGCTTGGAGCCTCACTTACCTTCTTCACCCTTCATCTGGTCAATCGACCGGTCAATGAACTTTTGCGCCATACCGCCCTGCTGGCGCAGGGCAGACTTGACTGCGAGATGATTCCCTCCTCAAACGACGAACTTGGGGAGCTGATGCGAGCCTTTCAGCTGATGACCAACAATCTGCGTCAGGCTCGCAATGATCTTGAGGAGTGGGGCCGAACCCTCGAAGAAAAAGTAAAAGACCGCAGTGAACAGCTGCAGCGGATGCAAATGCAGCTGGTACATACCGAGAAACTGGCTTCACTGGGAGAGCTGGTGGCAGGTATTGCCCATGAAATCAACAACCCCTTGTCCGGTATCCTGATCTTCAGCTCGTTGGCGGCAAAGGATAAACGGCTTGATCCTGCTCTGAAAGGAGACCTTGAAACCATCAGCAGCGAGGCCCAGCGCTGTGCCGGAATTGTCAAGGGACTGCTTGAATTCGCGCGAGACTATAAGCCCAAAATGACCAGCTGCAACATCAATCAGGTGCTGATTGACTCTTTGAGACTCGTTGAGTGCCAGACGGTCTTCCAAAACGTCACCATCATGCGCCAACTTGGCAGCGATCTGCCGGAGATCATGGCTGATCAGAATCAGCTCAAGCAGGTTTTTATCAATATCTTTATCAATGCCGGCCAGGCCATGCAGGATCAGAAGCGTGGAGAACTGCAAATTATCACACGGACTGAAAAAGACCCGCATGACGGAATTGTTATTACCATTTCAGACTCAGGCAACGGCGTACCGGAGGAACAGCTGGGTAAGCTGTTTGATCCATTTTTTACCACCAAGGGTACCGGCGGCACCGGGCTGGGCCTCTCGGTCTCGTACGGGATCATTCAGGCCCATGGCGGGACCATCAAGGCAGAAAGTGATGTGGGGATGGGGATGAGCTTTATCATTCGACTGCCACGTCATGCTGAAGGGGTTAGTCCGTCACCGGATTCCGGGCAGACCTTGCTTGTCTGATCACAACAGCTTCTGCCTGAAACTCGAACGGGAGGTTACGTATGAGCAAGACGCTGTATACCTACCTATACGGACCAGTCCCCTCCCATCGCCTGGGGCGTTCACTGGGCATTGATCTGGTTCCCTACAAAATCTGCAGTTATGACTGTATCTATTGCCAATTGGGAAGCACCGGCAACATGACCATTACCCGAAAAGAGTACGCAGACAACTCCCAAATTATGGATGAGCTGCAGTCCAGACTGGCAAGCGGCCTGCTACCGGATTACATCAGCCTGGCCGGTTCCGGAGAACCAACCTTGCATAGCGGTATCGGTGACCTGATCCGCAGCATTAAAGAGATTACCGCAGTTCCGGTTGCGGTTTTGACCAACGGCTCCCTGCTCTGGATGCCGGAGGTACAAGAGGCTCTGATGGCCGCTGATCTGGTGCTTCCTTCGCTGGATGCCGGTGATCCGGCAACCTTCCAACTGGTCAACCGTCCCGACAGCAGCATTGACTTCCACCGGATGGTGCAGGGACTGGCAGACTTCTGTCATCGCTTTACCGGTGAGGTCTGGCTGGAGGTATTTCTGTTGGCCGGCATCAACGATGACGAACCCTCAGTACAAAGGATTGCTGCTCTGGTTGAGCAGATCAAGCCGACACGGGTGCAGTTGAATACCGTTTCCCGACCAACGGCAGAGACTTTTGCCCATGGGGTTGCAGCAATGCAACTCCATCATCTGAGCGGTTTGTTTAAGGGGAATGTCGAATGCATTAGCGCTATGTCTGCTTCAGTCGAAACCGGTGAAACTTTTGACTTTGCCTGCCAGGATGCGTTGATTGCCTTTGCCCGGCGCCGCCCTTGTACGGCACAAGATCTGTCCATCGGGCTGAACCTGCACCTGAATGACGTACTTAAGCAGGTACGTATCTTGGCTGACTCCGGCAGATTACTGGAACTTTCTAGTCGGCCTGGCTTCTATGCGGCTCCAAAACCGTCCCCACTATGATGACACCCTCCCTGCTACCTGACAGTCAACGGAGTGAGCGATGAAAACTAGTGTTGCACGCTTCAGTCCGCTTAAAATTGCCCTGTTTTACGCTTGTATTGGCGGTCTCTGGTTTCTGTTGAATATCAGTATGCTGGTTGCCAATGTAGTGCTTGAGCGGGATCTTCTCTATGCCATAGAACTACAGAGCGTACTCCTGATTCTGACAACCTCATGGTTCCTCTACTATCTGATTACGCGGACCCGCAGTGAAAGCCTGACCGGCAAACTGGAACCACTCAACAGGCTCGTGCGGGCCTTGAAGGCCTATAGCGAATGTCATCAGTCTCTGATCAGGGCTACTGATGAAAAACAGCTGATGAACGACATTTGCAGGATCTTTATCGAAGTCGGAGGCTACCGTATGGCCTGGGTGGGCCTGGCGGCTGATGATGAGCAAAGAACCATAACCCCGGTTGCCGGCTGGGGCGAAAATCGGGAATTTGTAGAAATTTTCAAATCAACCTGCATGAACAGAGACCTGGGCAACGGACCGATCAAGACAGCCATCAAGATGGGCAAGCCGATGGTTCTGCAGCACCAGCAGAAAGATATTACCTGTGAAGCCTGCAGAATACGCTGCCTGCAGCAGGGCTTCTGCTCTTCCATCTTTCTGCCGCTCAGCAACCAGTCCCACACCTTCGCCGCCCTTATGATTTACTCGTCGGGCACCAATACCTTTGATGACGAAGAGGTTGCGCTGCTGACCAACCTTGCCAGCGACCTTTCCTACGGCATAACAGCCCTGCGTGTTGCAGCAGCAAACAAAGAGGCTGAAAGACAGCGCCACCTGCTTGCATCAGTTATCGCGCAGATGCGTTCCGGTCTCTATCTGCTCGATAACATGGGCACTATCGAATATGTCAATCCGGCAGCCGAAAAAATTTCAGGGTACCGTTCAGCAGAGCTTGTCGGCAGCTCCATCAGAAGTGATCGGGGAATATGTGTGGCTATTCAGCGACAGCTCACAGCGGCTAGCGATGATCAGTTAGCACAGCATTTCCAGCACACACGTAGCGATGGGGCTGTTTTTGAGCTTGATCTGACTACCTGGACGGTAACCAACAATGATGGCAAGATACTTAATTATGTCGCCATGATTCGTGATATCACCCACGAACAGCAACTGGAAAACCAGTTGCGTCGTGCCCAACGGATGGAGGCGATTGGCATACTCGCCGGCGGCATTGCCCACGATTTCAACAATGCGCTGGCCTCTATCATTACCTGCACAGAGCTGGCTCTTGATACCCCGGAAGCACAACGCGGCAGCCTGAAGGAATTGCTGGAGGTGGTGCTGCAATCAGGGCAACGGGGCAAAGAACTGGTCAGGCAAATCCTTACCTTCAGCCGCCAGACAGAACAGGAACGGCAGGAGGTGCAGGTTGACCTGATCGTCAAGGAATGTCTGAAGATGTTACGCTCAACCCTCACTCCTTCCATCGAGATCCGTCTGCAGATTGAGCAGCAGCCGGGGGTGGTGTTTGCAGACCCGACCCAGATTCATCAGGTTATCATGAATCTCTGCACCAACGCCATTCATGCCGTCTGCAGCCAGGGCAACGGTGTACTTGAGCTATTACTGGACACCTGTCATCTGGACCAGAAGGCCACAGCCACTTTTGTAAACCTGAAGCCTGGCAGTTATCTGCGTCTCACCGTACGTGACAACGGTCACGGCATGGATGATGCTACCCTGGAAAAAATCTTTGATCCGTTCTTTTCAACCAAGGTACAAAACGAAGGAACCGGTCTGGGGCTTTCAGTTATCCACGGTATTATTACCAAGCTGGGAGGTGCCATCACCGTCGAGAGCAAACCGGGGCAGGGAACATGCTTTGACGTCTATCTCCCCAGTAAAGACGGTGGTCTTCCCAGGCATGATGCGCTTAAACAAAGCGTGCTGCTGCCCCGGACGAACAAACGGATCCTGCTTGTTGACGATGATGAAAACCTGCTCTTCAGCATAGATCTCCAGCTGCGTCAACTGGGCTACAGTGTTGTTGCTCAAAGCAAGCCTCGCCAGGCTCTTGAACTCTTTCAGGCCGATCCGGCTGATTTTGATCTGGTCATAACCGACCAGACCATGCCGGGGATGAACGGCATTGAGCTGGCCGCTCAACTGGCACAAATCCGTCCCGTCATACCGATTATCCTCTGTACCGGTTATGATCCCACAGCAGGCTATGGCACCGATGCCACCGGACAGATCGCTGACTACATCACAGAACTGGCCATAAAACCGCTTGAACGTAACGAACTGGTGGCAGTACTTGCAAAAGTTTTTAAAGACGCAGCTGAACCAGGGGAGACTGATGGCAAACATACTTATTATTGATGATGAACCGTTGATGTGCCAGTCATTGTCACTGGTGATACAGCAGAACGGCCACCAGACAACCTGTGCTGCCACCCTTGCTGCCGGTCTTGAGAAAAATCGCACCCAATCCTTTGATGTCATTTTCCTGGATGTCAACATGCCTGACGGCAGTGGTCTGGACTGTATCCAGCAACTGCTCTGCCATACCACCCCGCCTGAGATCATTATTATCACGGGACTTGGAGACCCTCACGGCGCAGAAACCGCGATAAAATGCGGAGCCTGGGATTACCTTGAAAAAGGTGCTTCAGTCAAAGAAATCACCTTGTCGCTGTTACGTGCCCTGCAATACCGTGAACAGAAGATGGCCAGTCGCAGTTCAGCAGCAGGTCTGGACTTCAAACAGGAGGGGATTATCGGCGCCAGCCAAGCCCTGCGCGAGTCTCTGGACATGTTAACCCAGGCTGCTCTCTGCGATGCCAGCATACTGATCACCGGTGAGACCGGCACCGGCAAAGAACTGTTTGCCAGGGCCGTTCACCTCGTCAGTGAACGCCGGGCAAGGAAATGCATCGTTGTTGACTGTGCAGCCATGCCGGACAATCTGATTGAGGGGTTACTGTTCGGTCATGAAAAAGGTGCCTTTACCAGTGCAGATCAGTCCAGGGATGGCCTGATTCTGCAGGCAGACGGCGGAACGCTGTTTCTTGATGAAGTAGGCGAGATGCCGCTATCACTTCAAAAGGTCTTTTTGCGGGTCTTGCAGGAACGCCGCTTTCGCCCCATTGGCAGCAGCCGTGAAATTGAAAGTAATTTCAGGTTGGTAGCAGCAACAAATCGTAATCTTCAGCAGATGGTAGAAGAGGGCACCTTTCGTTCGGACCTGCTATTCAGGATGAGTACCTTTGTGCTTGAACTACCCGCCCTGCGTGAACGCAGCGAAGACATACCACTCCTGGCTCGCCACCATGCAGACAGGATCTGTAGCCAATACCATAGCGCACCCAAAGATTTCTCTCCGGAGTTTGTACAGATGCTTAGCTCATACCGTTGGCCCGGCAACGTGCGTGAACTGGTCAACACCCTGGAACGCACCATTGCTGTGGCTCGCAATGAGTCGGTACTCTTTCCCAAACATCTGCCAATGCAAATCAGGATCGAAGTAACCCGAGATTCCCTTAAAAAAGACCAGCAGACTGGATCGGATATAACCCTTCCTGTCTTTGAGACATTACCGCACCTTGCAGACTACCGTGATGCTATCTATCTGCAGGCTGAACAGAAATATCTGTATGATCTGATGCAGGCAGCAGAACACAACATTGCTAAAGCCGTCTCAATATCAGGACTTTCTACTTCACGATTGTATGCACTACTCAAGAAGCAGGGTATTCCACTCCAGCACTAACAATTCATTCCGTCTGTCCTCACCCTTTCTTCTTGCACAACAAGAAATTTCCTGTCTGGTAAGAATAAGTCTAGCCCTCGCCATATCGCATAAATCTAACGTATATTTCTAATATAATTGAATAAAATGTAAATAACTCCCTTTTAAGACATCGTGCTGTCTCAAATCAGAAGACACGCGCATGACACACCGGAAAGCAAATAACACATCGTTGTTATTAGCTTTATTTTTATTGTCACACATTATCGCCTGGTTGGCACTGCAGTTGCTCTATGACTACTGTAATTACTTTTTGAAGTACACATGAAAGGAGCAGGTCATGGAAGCGAACAAACTCAAGAGCTCAACAAGAAAAGTTGTCAACATGCTGATGATTGTTATGGTCGTAGCCGGGGCAATCGCCTTTACCGTTATGAGTACGACCCATACAGATGGAGAACTGATGTCTCGTCTTTTTTTAATTTTTTTCGGTGTGATTATTACGGTTCAGATAATCCCCGGATTGATGCTGCTGGGGGTCATGCTGAAAGAAATGTGTGGTCTGGGACGTAAGGCAGAAGTCCGTAAGTAGCGGTTACTTTCTGAACGAGGAAGATCATCATGGAAATTCAAACTATTCTGGTGGCAGACAAAGACACAGCATTTCTCAGGGATATCTCCTGCAGCCTTTCAGGAGCCGGCTATCAGGTGGAAACAACCTGTTCTACGGTAGATGTCATCAGCAATATCCTGAAGAAAAAAACACCCGTGGTGCTGCTGGGAAGCGATTTTGACGACAAGGTAAATCTGGTAGACCTGGTAAGACTCTTAAAAAAATGTAACCAGCACCTGGCCGTCATTCTTGTTTCTGGTAGCGCTTCATTGCCGGTAGTTCAAAAAATCAGGAAGGAAGGGATTTTTTATTATGCACTGCGGCCTGTAGACTCAGAGGACAGGGATGAGATCAAACAGGCCGCTATCTGCGCCATCAAGGCGGCAGAACGAGATATGAATGAGTACAACGCAGCACATTAACCACAACTCACACCCAAAACCGTCTACCAAAGGAGAATCACATGTTCGCATACAAGAAAACTGTCTTGACCCTGGCAGCACTTGCAGTGACGGTAGTCCCAGCAGTAGCAGCATCAGTGGATCACGGTAAGGCATCCAACTTTGTTATCTGGGCTTTTCTCTCACTCTGCGGACTGATTGTGGTCGCCCAGGTACTGCCATTGATCCGGAAGATGAACGAGGATGTTGCACTGACTGCAGAAAAAGCAAGTTTAAAGAGGCAGCAAGAATCACACTAACCAGACCCGGATGCTTGACGAAGGAGGGATATTCTGATGAGAAAACAACATCTGCCGATACAGCGAACTGCTGTTCTCGCCATTATTATAGCGGCTTGCAGCCTGCTACCCAGTCTTGGTCAGGCTGATCCCGGGTTCAGTTTTGGTGACGGCACAGCGAAGAATCAATCCTGCCTGGCCTGTCATAAAGATAAAGAACTGGTGGGAGCTGACAACCAGATCAATCCAAAGACCTTTCAGCATACGACCCATGCCCAGATCGGGTGCAAGACCTGCCATAATACGGTCTCAGAAAATCATCCCGGTGATGGCAAAGTAGCACGGGCAACCACCTGTTCAGATTGCCATAGCGATATTGCAAGCCAATATTCAATCAGTAAACACTCCTTGAGTGTCACAAATTGCAGTGCCTGTCATAACCCCCATAACGTGCACAAGCCTGGTGAAGTCTTTGCGCTTGACCTGAACAAAACCTGCACAACATGCCATAATCAAGACAGAATCAGCGCCAGCCACGCCCAGTGGCTGCCACAGACAAAGCTTCACCTTGGCTCCATCAGCTGCACTACCTGCCACACCAAGTCAGACAGTTTTGTGCTCTCCATCTATATCTCTCGGCGTGATCAGAAAGCCAAAGATCTCGGCACGACCGTTGCCGACTACACATACCTCAAAGAGAAGGCAGGCTCTGACGACATTACGAAACTGGTAGACAGAAATATGGATAGCTATATCTCCATCGAAGAGCTTAGAAACTTTAACGGTACTGCCGCACACAAGGATCTGTTCCTGAAAGCGGTACTAACCCCTGCCACAACAACCCATGCCTTTCAGATATCTGATAAAAGCTGGAACTGCACATCCTGCCATGCAGCAGGCCCCGATGCAGGACAGATCAGCCGTCTGGTGCTGCCAAAACAGGATGGCACCTTCCAGAAGATAGATATCGAAAAAGGAGCAAGCATCGCCGCATTAAATGTTATTCCTGATTTTTACATGATGGGTTCATCCCGTAACAAGCTGTTGAACCTGCTGGGTGGTGCTATCCTGGCAGGAGGCTTGGTCATGCCGGTTGGACATGGTTTTTTTCGGTTTTTGACACGTAATAACAGAAGAAAGGAGTAGTTGTTATGAACGCAAAACTGATCTATCTGCAACCGACACCGGTTAGAATATGGCATTGGCTGAATGCTTTAGGAATCGTTACGCTGATCATATCAGGTGCACAGATCCGCTTCCCTGAATATGTGACGGTCTGCGGAAGCTATCGAGATGCAATCCTGCTCCATAATACGGCGGGTATCGTCGTTGCCCTTTCGTTCTCCTTCTGGTTTTTCTATTACAAATGGGTGTCCGGTGCGCTCACCAATATCTATGTTCCAAAGATGGATGAGCTTTCAAACGGCCTCGTCAAACAGATGGTTTTTTACTTCTACGGTTATTTCAAAGGTGCTGCTGCTCCATTTCACGCAACTCCGGACAGCAAGTTCAACCCAATGCAAAAATCAGCTTATCTGGCCATCATGTTTGTAATCGTACCATTTGTCAGCCTGACCGGCATCGCGCTTTTAAATATAGGCCCGTTACGTCAGCTCTTGTTGATGCTTGGTGGATTGCAGATTCTGGTAACGCTGCACTTTTTGCTGGCCTGCATTCTGGGCGCCTTTCTGATGACCCACGTCTATCTGGCAACACTTGGTTCAACGCCGCTGGCCTATTTCAAACCAATGTGGACCGGCTGGGAAAAGGTTGAACATCACCACCACACCGTTGACAAGCTCCAGAGCACCGCAGACTAGAGGAGATACGATCATGCTACGCACAAACAAACATAAAGCAGAGATTGAGTCGGAACAGAATGAACTCGACAGCCTCTATAAAAATTCACGAAGCGGCCTTTGGGGAGTCTGCATTTATCTGGCAGTAACGCTGGTTGCTTTCTACTGCAAGGATCAGAGTTTGGCTGGCATGTTATCCCCGCAGCAGATGCAAAAACTTGGAGCTGTTCCTCCGGTCTTTATGGCAGTGATAGTGCTATGGATATCGACACTCAGCGCTCTCACCGTTATCGCAGGCAGGTTGTTCCACGGGACAAAACCTACAAGTACCAAGTCGCAGTTGGCATTCAGAATCGGTTTTTATATCCTGTTCTTTGTTGTGGGGGGACTTGGTCAATGGTTTAACGAACTGTTCGTTTCCGGTCTTGTCGTTCTGGCACTGCAGCATTACAACGTGCACAGCTACTACAGCAGGGCTATTGATGTGAATCTTGCCATCTGTAGCAGTATGCCCCAGGAAAGTTTGTAAAGATAAGTATCAAACCGTTGGTGCATGACTATTTCATACAAATACAGCTCTGAACACAAAACATGTTTATCATATAATATCAATACTTTATATCATTTATGCCTCTGTTTGCTCAGGCTGACTGTACAATAAAAACATACAATGCAGGAATCTGTCAGTTGTGATGAACAGCTCTTTCAAAAATTATATAGCAGTAATTACAGCATATTAAAAAATATTTTATCAGCAAAATACAGCTTGGCACTCCTTGTGCATAAAGTTAAGTATCATTCAGCTACTTAACCGAGCCGTTCAGGGAGGATGTCATGAAAACGAAAATTACAAACTTGGTGATCCCGTTACTCGCCGGCAGTGCAACTTCGGCCTTTGCAGCAGAAAGCGCCATTCAGGACGGCGGCAGCCCTTTAATCTGGCTCTTCATCGGTTTCGGTGCCTTGGTTATTATGGTACAGGCCATTCCGGCCGGCATCATGCTCTTCTCCATGGCCAAGGCGCTTTTCAGCTCATCTGAAACCTCAACACCTGCCAGTGCAACGCATCACGGCAAATAGCCTGACCATCAGGTTACAACATACCGTTACAAGGAGATCAGCACCCATGAAATCAGCAAAATCAATCCTTACAGCCCTTGCCCTGTCTGTCTTCAGCCTGACCACCGCCTTTGCCTCAGGCGGCCAGGGAGAGGTGGTTGATACCAGCCTCACCTACAACAGCGGTATCCTGGTTCTTGCCTTTGCCGGTTTTCTGGCACTGGTGGTGGTCGTACAGACCATCCCGGCAGTCATCAGCCTCTACACCATGATCAAAAAGACTGCCGAAGAGAGCAGACAACAGCAGACCGTACGAGCCAATGCACGAGACTAGCTATCATGACAACGGGGACGGGTCTGTGACCCGTCCTGCAATCACTGAAGATCAGGCGGCAGTAGAGCCTGGAGTCTGTGCCCTGCCCCATCAGACCGACCCTGGTGCCTTCAAACAGGCAATGAATCTGATCCGCAGGCGTAGAAAATATTTTTTTGCCACCATCATCGTCTATATGCCGCTGATGTGGGGAGTGAACAAGATTTCCCCTACCTTTCGCAGCATGGCCATCAGTTTTGGCATCTGGGTGGCGATACTGTTTATCACGGCGCTGTTTTCTGCCCTTGCCCGCTGCCCACGCTGCGGCCATTACTTCCATATGAACGGCATGTCATTGCTATATCTACGACGTTGTCTCCATTGCCAGCTGCATGTAACCGCAGATCGGCACCCCGACTAAAAAAGCGGAACCCGTTACCGGCGTTCCGCTTTTCTTCTTCAGACATGACATGCTGCTGTCCTTGCCCCCGCTTATTTCTTGCCGATGCCCATCCGCTTTTCCAGAATGACCAGCTGCTCCTCCTCTTCGCGGATCTTTGCCGAACTGAATGTCCAGATGTGATAGCTCTCCAGGCTCAGGATCGTCATCCCGGTGGCCAGCACCGCCCAGAAATTTTCAGGCAGAACCCCCGAGAAAAAATAGAAGGCATAGAAGCAGATCAGGTAGCCGATATGGCTGAATGAGACCATCTTGGGTGAACCGTTGGTAATTCTACCCAGGACGAGCAAAATGGCCGAGAAGGCATATACCACCAGCAGGGCGCTGATCATGTTGCTGGTGGGAGGCGTACCCAGCATTTTTTTTACTTCCGGAGTCAGGGGGGGAAAGATCTGTTCGCTGAGCATGGCCGGCACGCTTATACAGGCAAAGGCGGCTATGGCCCACATTCCCTGATGGGAACGCGTGTGTAAACGTTGTATTGAATCCTGCAGCGCTTTCCTTTGTTCTTCAGATGAAAGCGCTTTGCCGGGTTCCCGAGTGGTCATGGAGCTGCACCTTTGTACGGTTACCACCGTTATCTGCACGCAAGGGTCAGTTACAGCCTGCAACTAGCTGTTCTTGTCTCCATCCTCTTCCTTGTTGCAGCTGCGGCAGCGTTTTAATGCTTCGCGGGTATCATTCAGACGAACAATCAGGCTGTGGTAGTTTCGGGCCAGCAGTGAAAGTTCACCATACCCGGATTCCAGCTGTTTTTCTGATGCCGCTGTATCTTCGGAACTGGTGACAACTACCAGTTTCTTCAATGGAAGAAAGAATGAGCGGTTCAGCAGGGCAGCAACACCACCTACGGTCAGCACCAATGTCATAAGTGTAAACACTATCATACGGTAGCGCATAAGTGCGAGTGAATTTTGCAGCGGCCCCTGATCAAGACCGATATCAATCATACCCAAAACTTTATGGTTGGCCGGGTGGTAGTGGCAGGATGTCGTACAGGAAGGTTCATTATAGATAGGCTGCGCAAAGGCAAGGACTTCAACGCCCCGTTCATTCATAAACCGGCGGGTCTGCTTTTCGGCAGCCAGCTGTTCAACCGGCTTCTCACCGCTGTGACAACCGCTGCACCCCTCAACCCTTTTATTAACCTGGTGGCCGATCTCGGTCGTGTTCCGCGAAAACGTAATAAAACCATCATGGTTGAAGACGCGCAGATGCTCAATGCCTTGTTGCTGTCCGATGTTAGCGATGATGTTACCCAGATGCTCGCGGTCGTTGTGCAACATGGCATAGCGTGTGGAGAGCACGACCGTACTGGCAATATTTCGTTCGTGCTTGGTTGCGGCCTCGATCATATCCTGCTTCATCATCGCATAGAGGCTGAAGCAACAGACCGCGACAAATCCGGTTACTGCGAATCCAACCGGGACAATCGTTCGAGCAGTTATACTCTGGAACATACGACACCTCCAGACAGACGGGGCGGAAAAAAATGCCGGCAGGAGGTTGCGCCACCTGCCTGCCGGCCATCACATCTCAGGAGCTCTTATGGCACTTCAGGCAATCGCCCTTAACCGAGAAGGCAGACTTGCCTTCATGGCAGGCGCCGCATGATGCGCCTTTTTCCATCTCTTTCATGGTAACCCGCTTGCCGTTACCGTAAGGATACAACTTGGTATGGCAGTCACTGCACTGGTAAACAGCATTGTGGAACTCATGGCTGAAATGGCCGATGACGGTGCCTTTGGCGTTCTTGAACGTCATTTTTGCAGGCAGCTTGAATCCGGTGTGACATTTGGCGCAATCGCCTTTGACTGAAAAGGCTGTTTTACCGTCGTGACAGGCACCGCAGGACTGACCTTTTTCCATCGCTGCCATACTGATCCGCTTGTTACCCTTCATGTCCGGCTTAACGATGCCGGTATGACAATCTCTGCAGCTATAGACCTGGGTATGGAAGGCGTGGCTGAAAGCTGCCTTGGGTACCGGTGGCGTTGAGTAGGTCAGCTCAGGACTCTTGTGGCATTTATTGCATTTATCGACCCCAAAGGCCACTTTTCCGTTGTGGCAGGCACCGCAGGACTTACCCTTTTCCATCTCGGCCATGCTGACGGTGGGGTTTTTACCGGTTTTATACAGTTTAGTGTGACAGGCCGCGCAATCCTTTACCTTGGCAAGGTGTTTTGTGTGGCTGAAAGGAGTTGGTCCGGTTTCCTTTACCTGATAAACGACTTCTTTCACCTGATGGCACTTGCTGCACTCATGGGCATCAAAGGCCTGTTTGCCGTTGTGGCAGGCGCCGCAGGACTGTCCCTTGTACATATCTTCCATTGTGTAGCGTTTTTTCGTCTTGTTACCGCTGTGGCATGTGGCGCAACTGAAGGCTGGCATGCCGCGCTGACCTTTTTTTGCCAAGTGCTTGTTGTGGCTAAAGACCACCTTGCCAGCCTCTTTGGTGTCGTAGCTGATATCCTTTAAATCGATCGCACCGACCTGAGTCGTTATCAGACCGACCAGTCCTGCCAGTGCGAATGTAAGGGCGCGTTTCATGACGTTCTCCTGGTATCATTCCCCCTACCGCTGCGGCAGGGGGAATGTCTGTTGAATCAGGCTACTTGCTGGTGGTACTGATTGTTTCAGGCTTGGGATCAAGGACACCGTAATCGCTGTAGCGTGTCTTCCATTTGAACAGGATCGGCCAGCGGTATAAAATTGCCCGATAGGTTACGATATATATCGAGTAGATGGTGATGGTAATGATGACTTCACGCCAGGGTGGGACATGCACATGCCCGTTTTGCCAGTTGAAGGTAATCATATAGACGTTCAGGCGATTCAACACGACCCCGATGATGGTAGTCCAGGCTCCCAACCGTACCAGCGCAACGCTGTTGTTGCGGATACCGGCGGTCAACAGCACCAGTGACAGAATCACCCCAAAACCGATCTCGAACAACCACCAGGCACCCCAACCGGTCGGCAGGTAGGCCCACTTGTTGTCATGGGCAACCCCGATCAGCCTGATGGTCAGGTACGTGATCAGTCCCATGGAAGCGCCCTTGGCAAGAGTGATCTGCAACTTGCTCAGGCTGTTTTTGTAAATGTCGTCGCAGCGCCAGCCCATGGTTTTTACTGCGATGGTACTGACCACAATCACCATGCACAGACCGCCCGGCAACGAAGAGACGAAGAAATAGAGCCACTGGAATGCCGACGAATACCAGAGCGGGTGAATCTTGCCCGGAGCGTAGGTTGAAAGCGCACCCAGAGCACCCTGGTGCAGGGTTGAGAGAATGATACCGGCCACAGCCAGACCAAGTGCCATCTTCTTGATAAAGGTCTTACCGGCTGGCCAGCCCATCCATTCAAAGAACGCAGTGGATGTCTCGGCAGCCTGCACTGACAGGTAAGTCGCAACGTGCCAGGCCACCAGGAACAGCACTGCAGAAGGCCCCCAGGAAACAGCCATCGGGTACGGCAGACGCCAGGGTTGCCCAAGGTCAACCATCAGAAATATGACGGCGAAAAAGTAACCAAGAATACCGTTCAAAATGCCTAGCCGCTCAAGCGGTTCCAGATCATGCCGTCCGAAGACCTCAACCGCTGAACCGAGCTGAAAGCCTGATGATGACAGCGGCACCATGCCGAACAGGCCGAAGCCGAGGAAAAGGCCCCAGGCGTTGTCATAGGGGTCACCGATAGCCCAGGAAAGTCCGAAGATATAACGACCGATCAACACGGGCAAGCCGATCAGGAAGATGATGCCAAAGACCCAGTTCAACCAGTTACCCATCGCCTGGGAGATATACTGCTGGGGGGAGAGGCCAAGGAAGATTTTTTCCATCAGTGTCCAGGGGCGGCCCTTGTCATTATCCTTACGCAGGCTGTTTACAATCTGCGTATTGGGGTTACGTGCCATAAATAGTTTCATTGGTGGTCTCCCTCCTCATGGTCATGGTGGCCGTCCTTGTTTTTAGTCGCCAGCAGATGTATGCCGGTGAACAGGGCCGGCCAGATGGCGAGCACCATCGGTACGAATCCCAGGAAGTCTTTTACGTTGGAAATGATCGGCTCGTTCTGGATATGGCCGTCAAAGCCGACTTTTTCAAAATCGACACTGCTCAGATACATCCAGCTGGTTCCACCCACGGCCTTCTCGCCATACAGTTTATCTACATATTTTGCCGGGTTGGCCTGAATCCGGTCATGTCCCAGCTTGACCAGGTCTGCCCGGCGGCCGAAGGTCATGACCTGCTGCGGACAGATATCGACACATGCCGGCGGTTTGCCGTCTTTCAGGCGGGTGTCGTAGCAGAAGATGCATTTCTGCACCAACGGGTTGAGCGGGCTTGAATAGCTGTAGGCAGGGATGTTGAAAGGACAGGCGATCATGCAGTTACGGCAGCCCACGCAGACTGAACCGTCATAGATAACCGCTCCTTCCTTGGTTTTGGTGTAGGCGTTGACAAAGCAGGAACTGAGGCAGGCCGGTTCCGTACAGTGGTTGCACTGTATCTTCCTGAACAGGGTCTCCTTGTCGGCGACCTTGTATTCATTGACAACGGTATAGGCTTTTTCTGTGGTGCGGCGCTTGTCCTTGAATACGGACATATCATCAAAGGGCTGATCCGGCTCAGCCAGTTTTTGTTCTGCATTGCAGGCAGCCTCGCAACTGCGGCAGCCAACGCAGCGGGTCAGGTCCACCAGCACCCCCATGGCATCAGGGTAGCCTTCAAATGAACCGGCAGCCATCGCCTTACCGCTGGCAACACTAACTGTTGCTGCAGTCACACCGCAGGCCAGACACCCTTTCAGAAAATCTCGACGTTCAATCATGGTACACGTTCTCCTTCCCGTGGATATCGGTTCAGTGGTGCGCTGCCTGCGGCTTGGCAGGTGCCTTGGGCGCATATTTGCCGGATTTGAAGAGTGCATCACCACTATCGTTGCGCTTATGGCAATCCTGACAGCCGGTTGGTCCGCCCATCTTCTGGTGGCACCCCAGACAGCTGACATGGTAAGCAGCTTTCAGTCCCGGTTTATCGCGATGGTAGACTGGCGGATGCTGATCTCGCTGCTGCTTGAGCGCCTCAGGCGTAAACGGTTCAGCAACGTGACACCCTTTGCAACTGACAACAGGCTGAGCACCGCTGTTCTTGTGGCAGCGGGCGCAGTTGGAATCAGCCACCTGGGCACCGGTGGTGTGGTGGTGACACAGGCCGCAGTCCTTCAGGCTATTGATATGTGCCGCATGATTGAAGTCAACCGGTGCATAGTACTTCTGGATGGCCCCGATACTGACCTTGTCCGGAATCCCCGCGCCAAAGCACAGGCCGACTGCCAGCATCATCAGGACAGCTGTCACTCCCAGGATCATCGTTTGCTTTACTGCATGCATAGCCCTCTCCTTGTAAAAAGATGGCCGGTATCTTTTGACACAGACACCGGTAGTTGTGCAGAAACCGGATGTTCCTAGCGGGCTGTCTCCTGTGCGCTCTGCTTGCCGCTCATCATGTAACGGTAGAACAGGGGAAAACCGACGAAAAATGCGACGCAGATCAGGTATTCAACCGTTTTGATGTACTGGTAAAAATCAACCAGTGTGTAGACCGACTTGACATGTCCGATTGCTCCAAATAACTCCATGACGACTCCTCCTTTTTATCTGTGCCGAGTAATATTCGGCTTTGTTTTACGGTTCCGTTACCCGATGCTATGAATTCTTCATATTCTCGAAGGCGCAGGCCACCGCCTGTCGCAACTCTTCACGATCAGCCGGGTCAATCGGCTTTAAGGAGTGATAGAAAATCCCCTCCTTGCGCATCTTGCGAATAGTCGGCAGCGATGTCTCATCTGAAACCAGAATAATGGTCAGATCTCGGCTGCATTTTTTGAGCAGCGGGATCAGTTCTGCGGCTGCCAGTTCATCAAATTCACTGCTCAACAGCACTACCTGGGCTGATTTTTTTAAAATGCCGTGCAGCACGTTGGCAGCCGAGGTGGTTACCATCACGTTGTAGCCGGCCTCAATGCAAAGGTCGGCCAACACCTTGCGGGACTCAACGTTTTCGTCTGCTATCAGAACACCTTGCATATCCATCACCCTTGCCTCTCAGGAAAAACAGTGTATGAGGGCTTACTAATTGTGGTTTTTTCCACTTTTAAAAGGAGAGAACGATGCTTCTGCAGGAGATGCTGAAAACAGCCCTCTCAGCATCGAATAGAACGTAACCAGTGCCGGTGCTGCCTGAAACAGAAGCACCAGCACGGCAAAGCCGATAAAGAACCAGATCAGCATTCCGCTGCCGACCTTGTCTGCAGCTGCCGAAGTTACTGCAGCTGCTGCCGAGCCTGCACTGCCGGCCAGTAGCGGAGCGATCAAAGTAAGTACGATTGTTTTCATGGCACCCTCCAAATGGTACAACCTGATAATTAAAAGTTGTTTATCTAAGAGCATGCATCGTGCCAGCCAGGGCAAACAACCAGATCTTGTGTATAACAGCAGGTAATCATGATTGATTTTTTTATGAAAAGCTGTTTTACAACGCTAAAAATGGACCTATGAACTGTATACAATAACAATACGCTGAACAGGTACAGTTCACGGCACCTACGACCATGCAGCAACTAACATCACAAATTAATTACTTATTTTAAGGTGTATGGATAAGTTATACAGGGCTCCGGGGTGTATATTGTTTTCCATGCGGAAAAATGTATAAAAAAATCCCCCCCTGCTGCTGCAGAGAGGGATCATACTCATCGGTAGTACAGACCGGTTACCGCGCAGTAACCGTCAACACCTTTTTACCTGACGTCATATCAACCACCGGCAGGGTTGGTATCGTGGTAATGCCGTAGTCCCGGGCAAGGTCGATATCCTTTGGTACCGCCTTCAAGAGCGCCTCGGCAACCTTCTGGTCTGCCTGCCGGTAACGTAATCTGGCCTCAACCGTGATCTGCTTACTCCCTTTGGGCAGCTGCAGACCGAACCAGGCATCTTTGTATCCCTTGGGCGGGATGGTCTCATGGCTGGAGAAGGCAGTTACCAACCAGGGGTCAATGGCAAAGTGCATATCGCTGCCCATGCCGTCAGAGCTGAATTTGCGCACGTCATCTGGTAGAGATCCGTCCTTGGTCAGTGAGCCGTTGGTCAACACCACGGTGCCTTTTTCATCTTTTGCAGTCACCTCAAGCCACATCTGACGAACATTGGTAAGCGACGTGGGCAGATTGTGGCCGGCACGGATATTCTTGACCCGCACCTTGACCTCTGCCAGCCGACCATTCCGATAGTTAGGAGTGATCTCAAGTTCAGCCGCCTTCTGAAGCCGCTTCACCGCCATCTCGTACTGATGCATCAAGCGGGCAGCCTGATCCTTGTCTCCCGCCTTTTTTGCCGCTTCAGATGCAAGGAAATAGAGCAGGTAGTTGGCACCGTTAAAGTAGTGGCGATAGTCGCTTCGCTGCGGCTTGGTCATGGTGTCGGCTGCCTTGACAAAAGTATCGTGCCCGACCATATGGCAATCCTGGCAGTGGATATCCTTCTGGGCGTAGGGGCTGTACTTCCATTCCCGATAGGTGGCCTCCAGGGGATAATGCTTGTCATAATGGAAGACCTGGTGGCAGGAGGCGCACAGGTCGGACTTGGCGTGGAAGTCAGTCTGCTTGCAGTCATGGAACCCGCCGCCGCATCCGTCCGTTGGCGTGTGAGGGCCACGCTTGACAAGCACCGGCCCATCTTTCCCGTCTTCACCGGGGCGCAGGGCCAATGAACCGTTCTGGGGCTCCTTGCTGGGGGTTTTACAGGGGTGCAGGCTGCTGACCGAGTGGCAGACATCACAGGAAACACCGGCTTTGGCCACTGCTGAAAGCCCGCTCAGACCTGGTCCCTTTATTTCACCGGTAACCGTGGCTGCCGGTGTATGGCAGCTGGCACAGTGATTTGAAATACCACTGCCAACTTCCTTGACCGCCTTGTTGTATTCCCCCTGATAGACCGGATCAATAAAGGCCAGACTGTGCAGTGACCCGTGCCATTCATCATACTGCTTCTGATGGCAACCGGCACAGGTCTCCGGCTCAGTAAATG
>CAZYMK010000004.1:0-36848 GCA_964648885.1 uncultured Geobacter sp.
TTGGCTCCGGCGTTGGAGTCGGAGTTGGCTCCGGCGTTGGAGTCGGAGTTGGCTCCGGCGTTGGAGTCGGAGTTGGCTCAGGGGTTGGAGTTGGCGTCGGCTCCGGATTCTGGTTGGCCGCCTTGGTTACGGTGCCGGTCTCCGCCGTAATGGTGGAATTTTCCACAATCTCATTTCCGGCGGTCAGGGTAATATCTCCGGCGCTTGCAACCAACGGACCATTCAGGGTCAAGACATCACCGCTGCCGGTATTGCCGGCGGTCAGGGTGATAGCAGTGCCGGCGCTTACCCCGCCGCTGCCGATGGTCAGCGGGCTGTAGGCCTTCAGGGTCACACTGCCGGTTGTTGCTTTCACCTGTGTTGTGCCGGTGCTGACTCCGCCATAGTTAGCCACATTGATCGAACCGCCTGCCTCCAGCAGATTCCACTGGCTGACGCTCGTATACAGCGGTGCCGTGGCAGAACCGATATCTGCGCCGGCCCGGGCATCCAGCGATGTTCCGTACACCCCAACGTAGCCGGTGGTATCAAGGATCGAGCCGGCTGCTGTCAGGCTGACCGCACCAATTACTGAAACCTGCGCAGCCACAGTCAGGTCACCGGTGGTGGTTTCCAGGGAAACCGTGCCGGAGCCGGTATAGACGCCTTCAACCCATGATCCGCCATACTCCAGGGATGCCACCTGGAACGGCCTGCCGTTTTTGAACAAAATATTTCCGGTGTCGGCAACAGCAGCTAATGCCCCCACCTGATTACCGGTCTCTCCGAGGCTGACGTCAGTACCGCTGAAAACTGCCAGCGATGGAGCGCTGATAGCAGTTGCTGCTGCCTGGGTCACGGTTGATCCGGTTTCCAGCGCAAGGCCGCCACCCCAGGTGATGGAACCGGCAATGGTTATGGGTCCTTGGACAGCGGAACCCAACCTGCCGTATTTATCACCAATCACCAACCAGGGTGCTGAAAACGCCGTCAGGCTGGCGGCTGGAATCTGCAGCCCGGTGCCGGCCCCACCCAGTACGATCGGCCGGTCAGCTGAAAAGGGCCGAACAACGATCTCATTCAGCGGATCAGCAGGATCCACGCTAACCGCACCTGACTCAGTCACCGCCAGGTTGTCGGCACTCAGCAGTACACCCTTTTGGCCTGATACCGTACCACCCAGGGTAATCGTACCGGTCGTGGCGGTCTGGGCCTGCATCATCACCGCATCGCCACTCACCGTGCCGCTATTTTGGGTAATGCTTCCGCCGGTCACCATGACTCCATTGCCAGGTACCGTGATTTCACCGCCGGCGCTGGTAATGTCGCCGTTAATTGTCACCAGCCGGTCTGTGCCGGTAGCAGCAACAAACACGGTGCCGCCACTGCTGCTGACCCCACCGGTACCGATGGTCAGATTGCCGTCCCCCTCATCCAGCCAGATTTTAGCGCCTGAAGCGCTGTTTAGCGCAGATGTAATCAGCGTGGTTGCAGCGGGATCAGTCTGGTTGCCCCAATAGTTGATGTCTCCGCTGCCGCTATTCACCAAGCTGACACTGGTTGCAGTCGTGCCGCCCAGAGAGATTCCGCCAGTAGCGGTGACCTGAATTCCGCCGGCGATGTCAAGGGAACCGTTGATGGAGCCGTTTGCCTGCAGCACCATATCGCCGGTATGGTTGTTGCCGTACAGGTATAGCGGGGCATTGTTGTACAGGCTGATGGTGCCGGAGGTGTCCTGATAGCTGAAACCTGAGTAGTTGTATCCTTCAACAGGGTCAATTCCCCCCAGGGTGTTGCCAGGTGCATTCAAGGTTACCGTATTTGCGCCTTTAACATGAAAGCCGTTGGCGGTTAATGGCGCTGTTGCGCTCTGGGTAATCGCGCCGGTCGCTTCAGAGTACAGCCAAGTGCCTGGCCGGCTGACCGGCACGTTAAAGGTCACATCACCGGCCCGGTGCAGGTACTCAACGTTGTCGATAATGTCTGTCACACCGCCGCCCAGCCCTATATACGAACTGTTAAAGGTTGCTGCTGCCAGATCAGACAGCAGCAAACAGCTGCCTGGTGTGCCACAACTGCCGCCCACCACCATCGCTCGGCCGTCTGTCCAGGGGGCGATGTTCATAAAATCTGCTGTCAGCACAGGGGCTCCGACCGTCAGGTTATCGGTCAGCAAGACAATGTTGCCGGTGTCCGCTGGCGTTGTGAACGCCCCCCCCTGCAGGTCGATGCTGCCGCCTGCAACCGGGGTCCGGTAGTGAATGTAATTTGCCGAAACGGTTACGCCGCTGGCATGAGTGATGGCGCCTGAACTGACATGGACACCTGTTGTACCGGCAGAGATCGGGCCGTTGACCGTCAGGGAGCCGGTTACAGGTGTGTTGAGGTATATATACCCGTCTGTGGAACTGATACCGCTAGGGCCAATGGTCAGGTTACCGCCGGACGAATAGAGACCAATAGTGCCGCCTGCCACGGTATTGGTCGCCGTAACCGTCATGCCGGGACTACCGGTACCGACAAAGTTGATTGATCCAGACCCGCTGTTGCTCAAAGTAACCACCGGCGCCACCGCATTAAAGAGCTCAATACCCCCCTTTGCACTGACCTGCAGTGCGTTGGCAGTGACAGTCTTCCAGTAGGTTACGTCGAGGTCCGATGCCAAACTGACCATGCCGGTTGCCGTAATACCGGACACAACGTCAACCATATCAACCGCGATGCCGTTCAGGCTGGTGTAGCTGAAATCGCCGGCAGTGGCGTTGCCGCTGATCACGCCAACCGGATTTTTTTCGTTCAGGGTGACTGCGGTACCGGAGGCGCGTAATGAGGTGGCAGCAATGGTAGCTCCGGTGGACTGGGTGATCGTTCCCGTGGGTGCGACAAAGGAGGCCATGCCGGACAGCACCACCGGCACCCCGATGTGCAGGTTGCCGCTGGCCTGGTTGATGGCAAGGTTAGAGAAATCGCTCGTAATACTGCCGCCGGTGGCGTTGAAGCTGGTGGTAACCGCTAGTGAACCGTTGCCCCCCAGGGTGCCGCCGGTCTGGGTGTAGGTGGGGATAGTGGTGGTGCTGTTCAGGTTCAGGGTGCCGCCGGCAAGGTTTAAGGTACCGTTGCCGTTGGTGGGTCCTGCCAGGGTAGCCGCGCCGGCGCCGGACACCTGCAGTTGTCCGTCCACCCGTGTATAGCCGGAGACATACAGCGACCCGCCGGAGACGTTCAGGGAGTTATCCAAGTTGACCGTCAACCCGGCGATAGTATCGGTACCGCTTCCATGGGTTACTATCTTAGAATCACCTTCTGTGCCGATGCTGATCAGGGCCGTATCGGTTGCTACAGGAAGCGTATTGAACGACCAGTTGCCCGGCGTCTCCCAAGTTAGCCCGCCAGCGGCGTTGGTGAAAACCTTCTCACCGGAAAAGGCGTAGATCAGTCGGGCTGCCTCACCAGTGGCCAGGTTGTAACCGGCAGTAAAGCCGGTCGGTGCCGATACTGAGGTAAAGGTACCGGTTGCCGTACCGGCACTGGTCAGGAACGGAAGATAGTCGCCGCTAACCGGGGTATACATTTCATAATCAACAGCTGCCTGAAGCGCACCGCCCATGGTTGTGGTACCGCTCACCGCCAGCACATCGTACTGACCGGTTGTTTTTCCGTTGACATCGATCTCAAGCGTACCGCCGCTGCCCAGCACCAGATTGCCGGTGATCGACAAGGTCCCCACCGTGCCATAACCACCTGGTTTCATTATACCGGCATTGGTTAAAGTTCCTGTGCCAACATTTACCGTTCCGTTTCCGGTGATTGTGCCGCTGTTGGTGAATGAAACATTTTGCGTGTCAAGTATTGCGCCAGCACCAATCGCCAGAGTGCCGTTGTTTGATGAACCAAAGGATGCAATGCTGAGGGTACCGTCATCTACGTTGACAGTGCCGCTGTTGCTGAACGGGATGTTGATGGCATGGGTGCCGATGACAGTGTGGTTGACGGTGCCAAGGTTGCTGAAGCTGTTGGTGCCAAGGTAGTTATGCAGTGGTGAACTGTGACTGCTGCTCAGGTTAAGGGTCGCGCCGGATTCGTTAGTCAGGGTGCCGTTGTAGAAGGAGATGTAGTCGTCATCACTGATGGTTAAGGTGCCGCTGTTGGTCCAGTTTTTCTGCAGGCTGACAGAGCCGTTGGTGGACGGCATGTCGATGGTGGCGTTACTGGTACTTAAACTTCCGGCACCGCTTAAGGTGCTGCTGCCGGTGATGTTGAACGTATTATTGAGGGTAAGTGCGCCGGAACCGGTCAGGGTGCCGCCGGTCATGTTGAAGGATGGGCCGTCAGAGGCGATGTTCAGCCCGGCTGGCGCATCAACGCTTACTGTTCCACCGCTTAGTTGCACCTGACCGGGGGCTATTGCATCGATCTTTGTTGTAAAGCTGGTGCCGGTGTTTAAGGTGTGGGTGCCACTGCTGAAATTAAGGGCTGCACCATCGTTAATCACAAAACTGCCGGCGTGGGTGCCGCTGTTGACCAGGTTGAGGGTGCCTGTATCAACGGTCATGGTACCGCCGGTACTGTGATTGAAGGTGCCGCTGATATTGATGGTCTGAGTGTTGGTACTATTTTTATTGAAAATGCCAGCGTTGCTAAAGAGATTAGTACCGCCGCTGTTATAAAGCGGATTATCGTTGGTACTTGATGACTCAACAATGAATGTGCCGGTATTGGTAAATTCAGCACCACCTTTAAAAACAATGGATCCGTTGTCCTTGATAGAGGCGACCCCTTGCGTGTTTTCCCACGGTTTGCCGTCCAGAGTGATGGTACCGTCAATGAATGCGTGAGAGTTCGTAATGAATTTGCCGGTACCGGACAAGGTGCCGCCGCTCAAATATGCATCTGTTTCTAAGACAAAATCACCGCTACCGGTCAGCGTGCCGCTCTCCATCGAGAACGTGCTTAAACCAATGCCGGTAGTTGCTGCAACATCTAAAATAGCACCTTTCAGATGGATAGCACCGCCGCCAAAGTTAGCTCCATTGTTCAAAACATGGGAACCGCCTGAAAAAACAAGACTCGCTCCGGCTGTTTGCTCTGCCTGGAACATACCGGTATGGGTGCCGCTCGTGGCAAGATTGAGAACACCATTTTTTACCGTAACATAGCCGCTGTTGTTAAACGTCCCGTAGATGTTGATTGTCTGAGTTCCATCGTCGGTCTGCTTGATCAACCCACTGTAGTTATTGAAGACGCTGGCGCTACCGCCGCCATAGCCCAGTGGTGATTCATTACTGCCGGACAGGTAAAAAGCTGCATTGCTGTTGACCACCGCGCTGTTGGCCAGGGCCAGTTGCCCGTCTACGCCGGTAACATCCACCGAGCCATTGTTATTCCAAGTTTTGCCGTCCAGGATGATGCTACCGTCAATGAATGCGTTATTAAGGGTAGTCAACTTTCCGGTACCGGAGAAGGTGCCGCCGCTCAGATACACTTCAGAATCAACACCCAGATTAATATCACCAGGACCTGTTATCGTACCGCTGTTCATCCAGAAGGCACCAGTATCTACCGTTACACCAGAGAGAATCTCCAGAGTAGCACCGTCTAAAACGATTCCCTGGTCCAAAGAGCTTCCTGTCTGTAGCTGATGGTTGCCGCCGGTAAACGCAAACCGTGCGTCAGAAGACGTCTCAGCATAGAACGAGCCGTAATGGGTGCCGCCGTTGGCAAGATTCAGGGTGCCTCTGTCTACCTGAACTTCACCGACGTTATTAAAAGTTCCGTTGATCTGGATCAACTGGCTGTTATCGAATGTTTTGTACAAACGGTCATAGTTATTAAAGGTGTTTCCCGCGGTACTAGAGAAGAGCGGGTTTGTATGACTGCCGGACAGGTAAAAAGCTGCATAGTTGTTGACCACCGCGCTGTTGGACAGGATCAGTTGCCCAGCAGAGTCTTTAATATCAACCGGACCGGTGATATCCCAGGTTTTCCCGTTTAATACCGTGCTGCCGGAAATGGTGACACTGCCGTTGGTAGCCAGGGTTCCGGCGCCGGCCAGGGTGGCGCCGGAGAGATTGACTGTGCCGCCAAGGGTCATGGCCTGGCCGCTGGTCAAGGTGCTGGTAATGCTTGTTGCAGTACCAGCATTAACGGTAAGCTCACCCAGTGTGCTGATGTTTGCAAAAAGGTAAGCGCTACAACCGACGCAGGGCTGAAGGACAGGTGCAGTGGCTGGTGACTGGCCATCCCAACCAGCATAGAGGTTGATACTGCCGGTACCACTGTTGGTGATGGGGTAGCTGACAGACAGACTATTTCTGGCAGTAAAGGTCAGGCTGTTGGTGTTGTTCCACGTTATGGTGTCGTTAATAAATATATTGCCATCATAACCAGTAATACCGCTGTCTGAAGTAAAGACCACATTGTTCGTTAACAGGTCAGATTCGATCTGATCACCGGTCCGGTCTCCACCGGTGGGAGCAACAATAAAGTCAGTCGGGTCGATCAGCCAGGTGCCGTTGCCGCTGTTGACGCTGATCCCGTTCAGATCAACCTTGGCCGCCGAGGTCTCCACAAACCCACCGCTGCCTGTGCTTCCGTCACCACGAGCGGTGATGATGCTGCCCTTGCCGGTCAGCTCACCGCTGATTTTGCCATCTTCAGCGGTCATGGCGATGACCGTGCCCCCCTTGGTACCGTCAGCCGAGGTGACGCTCCCTTCGGACAGTTCAATCTTTTTGGTTGCCCGCAGGAAAATCTTGCCCCCTTCGGCCACCGCGCTGCTGGCGCTGATAACCCCCTTCTGGCGTACCAGGCCGCCGTAGAGGCCGATCCGGCCGGCATCGGCGGTCAGGGTACCCAGGTTTAAGGCCTGATTTTCCGGGGCGCTGACCACCACTGCTATCTCTGGCGTATCACTATCCACCAGCAGCACATCCTTGCCTGCTGCCAGCATGATGCTGCCGTTCGGGGCGGTGATGACGCCGCTGTTCTGCACATCCGGCGCAATCAGGTAAACCGAGCCGCCATTGGGGGTGGTGATGGTACCCTGGTTCTCCAGCTTGCCGGCCAGGGGATCGGCCGTAAACTTCATCCTGCCGGCCAGAAAATCCTGGTTGGTAATGTTGAGGGTAGAGGCCACCAGACCGTTGACGTCAATTTTTGCATTGGGTCCAAACAGGATGCCGTTCTGATTGATCAGAAAGACCCGGCCGTTGGATTGCAGCATGCCGTAGATCTGTGAGGAGTTGCCGCCGATCACCCGGTTAAGCACGCTGCTAGCCGCAGACTGCTGGATAAAGCGGGTGGCCTCGTTGGCAGCAATGGAGAACCCCTGCCAGTTGATGATGGCGCTGGGACTATTGGTGATGTTCATGGTGGTGCCAACAGTGTTGATACCCACCGTGCCGCTGACCACCTGGGGTCCAGTGGGCAGGGCCGATACGCTGCCGGCGGCCAGGACCAGCGCCGCCAGAAGCGCCACCGTGACCGGCATGGGGCCACCCTTGCCCTTGACCTTTTCTGCAACCACGACCCAGGCTTCCTTGACCCTGCTCCAAATCAGACGATAGGCTTTATTCATGGCGCCACCTCTACCTTTTACCTGTTCGATTGAACGTTTAGCAAACGGCTGCTGTTTCTATGATGTTCTCCGCGCTCTCCGCGACTCCGCGTGAGCCACTGTCTTCTGCCTAAAAACTGATCTGCCCCTTGAAATGTACCATGTTGCTTCCCTTACGGGTGTTGGCAGCCTCTTTCAGGGCGCAGCCCCAATCCAGACTGAAGCTGAAAAAATCGCCCAGTCCCAGCCTGAAGCCGCCGCCGGCACCCATCAGGCTGTTTGACCTTTCGGTTTCGTTCGCCTTGACCCCCACATCAAAGCCGGTACCGCCGTCAAAGAACCCCAGCAGCCGGAACTGGGTCTTGGGCAGGCCGAACAGCGGCGCAAGATCAGGGGAGTACAGTTCAAGATTCCCGACAAAACCGGCATCATAGGCCTCTTCACGCTCTTCATATCCACGGATGGAGGTTGCCCCTCCCAGACCGAACTGTTCACCCGGCACCAGACGATCAGGGGTGAACTGGCCGTTGCCCGCTACTCTGATCAGCCAATCGGAACCGGGCCGCAGCAGGTCGCTGAACCCGTAGCGAACAATGGTAAAATCCACGGCCGGATCAGGGCGTGCATTGGCGAACGCGGTCTTGAAATAATCCCGAGTCCCCTGCCCGCCCCACGGCTCGTTATGCACAACCCCCAGATACAGATCCAGGGTGGCCTGATCACTGGTCCAGGTACCCCCGTAGGTAACACTGAACGGATGAATCACATAATCAGGTGCCAGCTGGTTCCAGCTGGTGGTCCCCTGCTTGATGGTGTTGTCGTAAAAACGGTAGTCCATGCCCAGCACGAACTTTTGCTCATACCCGCCGACTCGCGGTAGACTGAGGTTGTAACGAATACCGGTCACCGTACCCTGCCCGCCAAAGGTGACGCCCGACATGACTTCACCGTTATCTACATCGGAGTAACCACCAAAGATATCAACGGTATCGCCCAGACGGTAGATCGGCAGCCGGTAGGAACCGCTGACGATCTTGACCTTATCGGCATGGTCCGGCGAGGTGACGTACTGCAGTGAGGCAACATGATCAAGATTCCAGAGGTTATAGTGCTGCAGCAGCAGGCCCATCCGGTAGTAGCCGCTCTTATCGGTGCCGGTGTTATCACCGGTTAAGGCCACCTTCCATGGCTTCTGATCTTTTACTTGTACCAGGGCCTGAAGATCCTCTGGGTTATCAGGAGTTTTGAACTGCAGGGTGATCTTTTTGCCAGGGTTTTCATTGGCAGCACGGAGGTTTTCTGAAAGAGCAGTAACATGAGGAGGCCGACCCACATGCAGGGTCGGCAGGGTAGCCAGGATGTTATCACGGCTGAAGTGGCTATTGCCCTCAATTTTAATCTCTTTGACCTTCGGTTCCAGCGCCGTCAATCTGACCCGCCCCTGTTGCAGTTCCTGCTCCGGCAGGATCACGGTGGTCAGATTGTAACCTCGTTTCCGATAGGCTGCCTCCAGAGACTCCATCGCCTCCTGCAGGGTACCGAAGTCTTTTTGGGGGCCGGTAAAACGGGCAAGGATCGCCGCAACTTCCGCCGGAGGAAGGATGCTGTTCCCCTCAAGTACAATCTCCTTCAAATCAAAGCGGGGTACCACGGTTTCTTCAGCCTGCACCCCTACTGCCGTCAAAACGGCCCCTGCTGCCAACCAGCATAACGACTTCTTCATGGTAAACCTCGTCCTATTTGGTGGTAAAGGTACAGACACCATCCCAACCATCGTCCGGCGGTTCGGCTTGGTACTGACGCACACGGTTGAGGTAGAGCTGTAACAGCTTTCTATCTGGCCTCTGCTTTACCAGATCTTGCAGCAGCTGCTCTGCGCCACTCCAATCCTGTTTACGATAGAGTGTAACAGCGTCATTAAAACTGCTTATATCACGTTTATACAATTCTTCAAGGGCCGATTCTTCACCGCACGGTTCGAAAATAGCCACCGGCTCGTTCTTCCCTTTCACCCGCACCAGATCAAGCTCACGCCAGACAAAACCCTCAATCAGCCCACGGGTGGCCTCTCCTGCAATCACCCAGGTGTCATACTGGCGGGTCAGCCCTTCCAGGCGGGAGGCCAGGTTGACCGCATCCCCCATGACGGTGTAGGCTATCCGGAAGCTGGAGCCCATGTTGCCGACTCGCATGGTGCCGCTGTTGACACCGATGCCGATCTTGATCTCCGGAAAGCCCTGTACGGTCATCTCTTGTTGCAGGCTGACCATCCGTTTGCGCATGGCCAAGGCTGCCTGCACCGCATGCAGGGCATGCTCAGGATCGTGTAACGGCGCACCCCAGAAGGCCATGATGGCGTCACCGATATATTTGTCTACGGTGCCGCCGTGCTCATAGATGATGGCGGTCATGGCGGTGAGGTATTCGTTCATGAAGGTGGCCAGCTCTTTGGGAGAGAGTTTTTCAGAGATGGAGGTAAAGCCGACCACATCGGTGAACAGCACGGTCATCTCCCGCGCCTCGGCCTCCATGGTAAAGTTTTCCGGGTCTTTGCTCATGGTGCTGACAATCTGGGGTGGCACATACTGACCAAACAGACCGGTAATCTGGCGTTTGGTGCGGGATTCTAACAGAAAGCCGTAACTGGCATTGAAGGCATAGAGCAATGGAAAGAGGGTCATCTGTGAAGCCAGCGGCAGCACCAGCCCTGATTTCCAGGCAAGATAATTGATCAGTCCGGCAACGGCCAGCACTCCCGCCGTCAGGGCCAGGGACCAGAGCGGTCCCAACAGTGGCAGCAACAGGATCAGCAGCAGCCCCCCCACCAGCAGCGAGGCCAGCTCGGCACCACGAGCGTAGGTGGGGGCATGCCTGATGCTGTTGTCCAGCATGCCGGCAATCATATTGGCATGGATCTCCACCCCGGCGTAGACCGCCGAGACCGGGGTGGAGCGCAGATCCATCAAACCGGGGGCGGTGGTACCCACCAGCACGATCGCCCCTTCCAGTGCCTCTTTCTTGACTCGCCCTTTGAGGATATCAGCGGCAGAGATGTAGGGAAAACTGCCCTGATAGCCCCGGTACGGGATCAGGGCAGAGGCCGAGCTGTCCACCGGAATCTTCAGATCAGCCACCTGCAGCCATTCCAGCATGGTACTGTGACCGGCAGGAAAGCCCGGCTCAATCGGTGGATTACCGAACATGGCCCGCAGTACGGCCAGGGAGAGGGATTCATAATAGCTGCCGTTATACTGCTGCAGCATCGGTACCCGACGGGTGACACCATCAGGATCAGGGTCGGGGTTGAAGTGGCCGGCCGTGGCAGCAGCCTTCTGCAAGACAGGAATATTGGCGCCAAAACCGGTCTTAGTCGGGATATGGGTGATGCCGTCGCTAAAGGCGCCCTTATCCAGCGCCGGTTTTGGCAGCTGACCCGATTTGAGGCTCGTGCCCCCGGTATCACCGGCAAAATAGTACCCAAGCACCACCGGGCGATCCTTGAAACGGGATGCCAACAGCCGGTCATAATCCAGCCGCCCCCGTGACTGGGCCAGAGCCTTGCGGAAACCGGCTTCTTTGCTCAATGCCCCCCGTGCCAGCGCTTCAAGCTCACGCAGGCCGGAACTGGTATCCGGCTCGGCAAAGACCACGTCAAAACCGATCACCGCCACCTGAAAGCGATCAAACAACAGATCAACCATCCGGGCCACCTGATTGCGACTCCAGGGCCAGCGCCCCACCTCGGCCAAAGACTTCTCATCAATATCAACGATGACGATCCGGTCGTCTACCGTGGCCGGCATGGTACGCAACAGCCGATGGTCGTAGCTCCACAACTCAAGCTGCTGCACCAGCCCCAGACGCAGCAAACCTGCACCATGCAGCAGAAACAGCAGCAGCAGGCAGCTACCAACAAAGATGCGTGCGGCGTGTTTTTTCACGCAGCCTCCTTATGAACCGGGCGGCCGGTAGTCCGGATAGTACTCCTGCACCACACGGGACCAGATCGTAAAATAATTACAGAGTGACCGTTCCTCACACTGGTCACATTTCTTGTTGCGGCGACTGTTGTTATTGCTGTGACAGCGGTAGTAGTAGAGGACCTTGGCCAGGTGTCTGCAAGGGTAACGAACAGCCAGACGCATGAATAGATCACCGTCGTCGCAGCCGCTCTTGAGATCGGTATTGAAGCCCCCCACAGCCAGGGCTGCATCGCGTCGGTAGATCCCAAGGTGACGCCAGCCGAGGTACATCAGGTTTTTGTGTGAAAAATCAGGATCGTTGCGGTAGCCGGTGACCTTACCGGACTCATCCACAAAGGCGCTGTCGGAGTAAATCAGGACCAGCTCCGATTCAGCGGCAAAGAGCCGCACCATCTCTTCAACGGCCCAACGTTCCAGAAAATCATCGCAGTCAAGGTGGGCTACATAGGTCCCCTGGCAAGCCTCCAGCAGACGCTGGCGAGTACGGGCAATGCCGATGTTCTGCTCATTGCGGAACAAGCGTATCCGGGGATCACCTGCCGCCTCCACCCGGGCCAGCTCCCAGGCCCGGTCCGTAGAGGCATCGTCGCAGGCCACCAGTTCAACATCCTTGAAGGTTTGGGACATGACGCTGCGGATCGCCTGCACCAGAAAGGGATCATGATTGTATATCGGCATGATAATGCTGACGAGCGGGGTTGTCATCAATATGTACTCCAGCGGCAGTGAACAGTTCAGGACACGGTCAGACACTTGAACCTAAAAACGGCAGTTCATTAACACAGAGACACAGAGAACACAGAGAAATCAGAGGTTTAAAAACAAAACAAAGCGTACCTTTTGGGTGAATCAAAAAAATGGTCTCAAGCTTTTAAGTTATAGATTTTACTCTGTGACCCCTGTGCCTCTGTGTTTCAACTGCTTTTTCTAGGTTGAATTGTTACAACGTTATATTTGCATAGCGTATCACGCTTTTACTGCTCTGCAAGTACCCTTGCGCAACTTTAGCCCGATCTCGTTTTGCTTTACCGCACCACCAAACAAAAACAGGGGGCCGAAGCCCCCTGTTCTGCTGCAGAATCACCTGTATCTGTAACGATTAGAAATTGATGTCCAGCTGGGTGGTGATGGTAGGCTTGCCGCCCGGCAGTGAACCGCCCTGGGGATTATAGAACGGGTTGTAGAAGTTGGCCCCCACCAGCAGTGAGACGTTGGGGGTAAAGGCCCAGGAAGCACCGACCGAAAGAGCACCAAGGGAATTGTTGCCGCTGGCATAGTCCACGGCCACCCAGAGTTTGTCAGAAATTTCGCTCATGGTACGATCCCAGGAGGCAAGCAGGCCATTGTTATGCTTGGTCGGGTAGCTGTTTTGCGAGCCGTTGTAACCGCCAACCGAGATCCGGCCTACAACCGGAAAGGTCTTGGCAATCAGGCCGTATGCCGTATTTGATGAAAGCGCCACACTGGCGGTGTTGAGGCCGAACATACCAGCGGCAATGGCCGGCATCCCGGTGAAAAAGGCATCTTCCGGAATGGCACCCTTGAAGTTGAAATAGATCGGGTGAGCAGCACTTACACTGCTTGAGCTGTTATTCAAGCTATCGGTATAGTAGTCAACACCCACTTCCATCTTGAATTTTTCAAAGGGGAGCACACCAACAGTCACACCGGCATCATAATAGTTTGCCCCGGCATCAGCCTTATTCGTCATGCGGATGTAGTTATCAATGCTGATGTTGACATCGCCGAATCCCTTGGCGTCGGTGGACGGGATCCAGATTTGACCGGTAAAAGTTGCCTGTGCTGCTGATGCAACTGAAAGGGTCAGGGCTGCTGCCAGGATGGTGGTACGAACTGATTTCATAATAATTCCTCCTCTGGGGGTTATGGTACCTGCATCAAGAGCGGGTTACATGTGTCTGTCTTGGTAATGCTGTAACAGTAACCGTGCCAACCGCTGCCGCAATAGCTATTGACTAAATTTTTCATTTAGTTACAGTATGTTACACATACTAATCCCAAATAGCGCCTTTGATCATAGGCCCTGCTGACGCTTCAGCTGCTGCATTTATGATCAGGGACTGCTGCTTTGTGCAGCAGACAGGAGCAACCCATGCCTAACTATCTGGCGTTTGCAAGCGACAATTATGCCGGTATCTGCCCGGAGGCCTGGCAGGCCATGGCAGAGGCAAATCACGGCTTCAGCCGATCCTACGGTGATGACCCCTTTACGGAGCGGGCCTGCGGCTTGATCAGGGAACTCTTTGAAACCGACTGCCAGGTGTTCTTTGTCTTTAATGGCACCGCAGCCAATTCACTGGCGCTTGCTTCGCTGTGCAGCTCGTACCACAGCGTGATCTGTCATGAATTTGCTCACATAGAGACCGATGAATGCGGGGCGCCCGAGTTTTTTTCAAACGGCACCAAGATCCTTTTAGCGGGCGGTGCAGACGGCAGGGTTGACCTGAACGCCGTTGAGCAGTTGATCACCCGGCGCAGCGATATCCACTATCCCAAACCACGGGTGCTGTCGTTGACCCAGGCCACTGAGCTGGGGACCGTGTACCGCCCCGATCAGGTGGCAGCAGCAGGAGAGCTGGCAAGGCGTTACGGCCTGCGGCTGCAGATGGACGGTGCGCGGTTTGCCAATGCAGTTGCCTCACTGGGCTGCGCACCGGCTGATATCAGCTGGCGTACCGGAGTTGACCTGCTTTGTCTGGGTGGGGCAAAAAACGGCATGGCGGTTGGTGAGGCGGTACTGTTTTTCAAACGAGAGCTGGCGGAGGAGTTTGATTACCGCTGCAAGCAGGCCGGGCAGCTGGCCTCCAAGATGCGCTTCCTCGCTGCCCCCTGGATCGGCCTGTTGCAGGATGGTCAGTGGTTGAAGCGGGCAACCCATGCGAACCGCTGCGCACAGCGACTGGCAGAGCGGCTGCAGGCGCTGCCGGGGGTTGAGCTGATGGTGCCGGTAGAGGCCAATGCGGTCTTTGTCAGGATGGAGGAACCGCTCTTAAACGGCCTGCAGGGGATCGGCTGGCATTTTTACCGCTTTATCGGTGCCGGTGGGGCTCGGCTGATGTGTTCATGGGCAACCGAGCAGGCAGATATCGAGGCGCTGGCAGGGGATCTGCAGCAGGTTGCTGCACAGACGGTTTCATAAAAAA
Organism: uncultured Geobacter sp.; assembly: GCA_964648885.1. Lineage (GTDB taxonomy): Bacteria > Desulfobacterota > Desulfuromonadia > Geobacterales > Pseudopelobacteraceae > Trichlorobacter. The sequence continues at coordinate 14,682 of CAZYMK010000004.1, forward strand.
CGGGCAGCGCCGCAATGGCCCTGCCCGCCTACACTTTGCAAGATAGGGATGCTTACGTCAATCCCTGCAGGGTGCGTATAAATTCTGTGGCTTTTTCAACTGCTTCAAGCGCATCATCACGCGTTACATCGATCAGCTCCCGATAATCCCCTTCTTGTCGACTATCGAAAAGGCTGTGAATATGCTTTCCCATACGACGATCAAGTTTACCCGTCATAATCCAGTGCTGATCAAACAACCCGATCACGCCGGAGTGTTTTGAAGTCTTTGGATTAAGGTTATGCTGCTGAAAAAGTGCCAGAATCATATAAAACGCTGCATAATAGGCACGGTTTATCACTGAACGAGGGGAAAGGGCAGCCTCATACATCTGGCGAGCATCGGCAAGTGTCTCCTCCGCCTGCTGCAGACGGTACTGATACAGTGTTTCCCGGTCTGTCATACCGGTATCCCTTCCGTCAGTATTGATTCCACAATAAAAGATGAACGGAGTGGAGTCTGCTCAATCTCTTTCCGTGTAAAAAAGAGGGGGGAGATAACCGTACCACTATCAAAGCCGATCTCCCAGATGATCTCGGACAGCTTTGCCTTCAGACCTCGGTCCAGGCTCTCGACTTCAATAAACAGGTCAAGATCTGATTCCAAATCGGCAGTGCCTCTGGCCCTGGAGCCGAAGACTCTCAACTCCACCAACTCAGCCTGACGGGCAAGCTCTGATTTTACCCGCATGGCTATTTCTCTGTCACTCTGGAGCATCATACTCCTCACCTGTTACTTTGTTAGCGTGACGTATTTTGAATAATCTTTATCACTTAAACGCCAAGAATACAACTGGCGTCTCAATACAGATCAAGCCCGTCAGACAAATTCCGACGGGCTTGATTGCCTCTGCGCTATCAGAATGAAATTTACTTGGTATTGTCAGTCCCGCCGCCCAAGGCCGCATGGGCGGCTGCCAGACGGGCGATCGGCACCCGGAACGGTGAGCAGGAGACATAATCCAGGCCGATGTTGTGGCAGAAGATGACGGATTCCGGATCGCCGCCATGCTCGCCGCAGATCCCCAGCTTGATATTGGGGCGGGTGGCACGGCCTTTCTCGCAGCCCATTCTGACCAGCTGGCCTACGCCGTTCTGATCCAGTGAGACAAAGGGATCTTCCGGCAGAATACCGGCATCCACATAGAACGGCAGGAACTTGCCGGCATCGTCGCGTGACAGACCAAAGGTGGTCTGGGTCAGGTCGTTGGTGCCATAGGAGAAGAATTCAGCCTCAACCGCGATCTCGTCGGCGGTCAGGGCAGCGCGGGGCAGCTCAATCATGGTCCCGATAAGGTACTCCACCTTGACGCCATACTGTGCAATGACTTCATCGCAGATCTTGACCGCATTAGCCTTGAGCACTGCCAGCTCCTTGACGGTGGCGATCAGCGGGATCATGATCTCCGGCACAATGCTGAAACCCTCGTTCTTGACCAGCTCGCAGGCGGCCTCCATGATGGCCTGCACCTGCATGTCGTAGATCTCGGGGAAGGTGATCCCCAGTCGGCAGCCCCGGTGTCCCAGCATCGGGTTGAACTCGTGCAGGAACTCCACCTTGTTCTTGAGGGTCTGGGCAGGGACGTTCATGGTCTTGGCCAGATCCTGGATATCCTGCTCTTCCTGGGGCAGGAACTCATGCAGCGGAGGGTCCAGCAGACGGATGGTAACCGGCAGCCCCTTCATCTCGCGGAAGATGCCGATAAAATCACCTTTTTGCATCGGCAGGATCTTGGCCAGCGCCTTCTGGCGGCCTTCTACATCGGCAGAAAGGATCATCTCACGCACGGCAGCGATCCGCTCGGCCTCAAAGAACATATGTTCGGTACGGCAGAGGCCGATACCTTCGGCGCCAAACTCGCGGGCCACCCTGGAGTCGTGGGGGGTATCGGCGTTGGTACGCACTTTCAGCTTACGGAACTGGTCCACCCAGACCATCAACTTGCCGAAGTCACCGGTCAGTTGCGGCGGTACGGTCTTGACCTCGCCCAGCATGACCTGGCCGGTGGAACCGTCCAGGGTGATGGTGTCACCTTTTTTAACGACCACACCATCTTTGGCTACAAATGACTGGTCGGCATAGCTGACCTTGATGTCGCCGCAACCGGCCACGCAGCACTTGCCCATGCCCCGGGCCACCACCGCCGCATGAGAAGTCATGCCGCCCCGGGCGGTCAGGATCCCCTGGGCTGCGTGCATGCCATGAATATCTTCCGGTGAGGTTTCGATCCGTACCAGAATGACTTTTTTGCCGTTTTTAGCCAGCTCCTCAGCCTCATCTGCAGTAAAGACAACAGTGCCACCGGCAGCGCCGGGCGAGGCGGGCAGACCCTTGGCAATCACTTTCTTCTCGGCCTTGGGGTCAAGCGAAGGGTGCAGCAGTTGATCCAGCTGGGAGGGGGCTACCCGCAGTACTGCCGTCTTCTCGTCAATCAGCCCTTCCGCTACCATATCAACGGCCGTTTTGATGGCGGCCTGTGCGGTACGCTTGCCGTTACGGGTCTGCAGCATGAACAGCTTGCCCTTTTCGATGGTGAACTCGATATCCTGCATATCCTTGTAGTGATTTTCCAGGGTGGTACGGATACCGGCCAGCTGGGCATAGCACTCCGGCATTACCTCTTCCATGGCAGGCAGGTCGCCCGGTTTCTTTTGATGCAGATTGATCGGCTGGGGGGTGCGGATACCGGCTACCACGTCTTCGCCCTGGGCATTGACCAGGTACTCACCGTAGAAGTAGTTATCACCAGTGGAAGGGTCACGGGTAAAAGCCACGCCGGTGGCGCAGTCATTGCCCATATTACCGAAGACCATGGACTGAACGTTGACGGCAGTTCCCCAGTCGGCCGGGATGTTGTTCAGCTTACGGTAGGTGATGGCGCGCTGGTTCATCCAGGAGCCGAACACTGCCCCGACTGCACCCCAGAGCTGCTGTTTGGGATCATCAGGAAAATCCTGTCCCAGATCCTGCTTGATCCTGGTCTTGAACTGGGCCACCAGATCCTTCCAGTCGGCAGCGGTCAGGTCGGTATCCAGATGCACCCCTTTTTCAGCCTTCTTCATATCAAGCAGGTGCTCCAAGGCATGCTTATCCATCCCCATCACCACATCTGAGTACATCTGCACAAAACGACGGTAGGCGTCGTAGGCGAACCGTTCATCGCCGGACTGGGCAATGATCCCCTGCACAGTGGTATCGTTTAAGCCCAGATTGAGGATGGTGTCCATCATGCCCGGCATGGAGGCCCGGGCACCGGAGCGAACCGAGACCAGCAGTGGATTTTTGGCATCGCCAAAGGTGCGACCCATGATCTGCTCAACCTGCTTCAGATGAGCCTCAACTTCTGCGTTCAGTGAAGCCGGGTAGGTCTCACCATTGGCATAGTAATATGTGCAGACCTCGGTGCTGATGGTAAAACCGGGCGGCACCGGCAGGCCGATACTGGTCATTTCTGCCAGGTTGGCCCCTTTGCCGCCAAGCAGGTTCTTCATGTCGGCCCGGCCTTCGGCCGTGCCATTCCCGAAAAAGTACACATACTTCTCTGCCATTGCGTCCTCCTTGATGATGGTGGGTTTTATTCCCTGTTAAAAGGTTTTATTTACAGTCAAATCAACAACTTATACAATATAGCCAAACACAGCCCTTTTCTCAAGCAATTTTACCATAAAAAAAGGGGGCTGCACGCGGCACCCCCTTTTTTCTCTGGCTGAACAGCACAGGATATTATCGGCCACGCAGGATACGCTTGTCTCCCATCCGCAAGGTCAATTTCTTGCCGTCAAAATATTCCAGCAACGGAATCATGAATTTACGGGAGAGGCCAGTCAGGTCACGGAACTCACCCGGCGTAATCTCTTTCTTTTCACGCAGGAAAACCAACAGCTTTTCTTCAATCGCCTGCAGCACTGCCGGAGCATAATAGAGATCGCCGGAGACCCGGGCAACAGCGCCGTTACGCAGCATGACCGCCAGATGATCACGCACCTCTTTCTCGGCAGCTCCCACCAGGTCAGCCAGTTCCTTGACCGTAGGCGGCTCAGTACCACGCTCAGCCAAAAGCGTACTGATACGCCCTCCCAAGCCAGCTGTCCGTGCACCGGGAGCTGCATTTGCCCCAACCGGACGCACCAGATCCCGCTCGACCGCCAGCGTGCCTTCCTTTTCCAGCTCTGCCAGCAACGGGGCAAAGAAACGTTGATCACTGCGACGGGGGATACGGGTCTTCAGCTCTTCCTTGCTGATTCCCTCCTTGAGCGGGTTGGCAGCCAGGTAGGCGTTCAGTTCAGCAGCCAGCAGCTGCTTGAGCGTGTTGAACGCCTCATTACCCAGAAAAGTGCGCGGCTCACGGGTCATCTGCAGCAAAGCACCGGCTGCCAGCAGCCCCTGCAGGGCGGCCTCCGCCTGCTTGCGGGGGATGCCGGAACGCAGCACGATCTCCTCAAAGGTGGCGCCGGACAGCAGTGACTGGGCCACGATCAGACTACAGGTCTTTTGATGTTCAGCTGCATCCAGCGATTCCAGCAGCTTCAGCGCCTCCTCACCCCGGCGCCGCCGGGCCGGTGGAAACGGGTCCAGCACAATGCCGCCGCCAATGGTACTAGATGGCGAGGTGGCCCGGATCAGATAGGGATCACCGGAGACCAGCAGGAGCGGCTCGTCAAGTCGCAATTGGGCATAACTGCTGCTGCCGGGGGCTACTGCATTGCATTCCAGCAGAATGACCTGGGCCGTGACCTCCGAGGTACCGCTGTGAAAGCGGACTATAGAGCGGTGCTTCAGATCACGGGGGGCTGCGGCCAGGTGATCCAGCCGCACATCAACCCGGCGGCTGGTGCGGAACTGGCCGGCTGGCACCACCACATCACCACGGTGGGCCTGATCCAGATCAATCCCCTGCAGGTTGACTGCAAGCCGCTGGCCTGCCTGGCCTGTATCGGTCTTTGAACCGTGGGCCTGGATGCCCCGCACCCGTCCTGTGTGACCGGCAGGCAGCAGCTCAAACTCATCGCCAATCTTGATCTCGCCGGCCAGCAAGGTGCCGGTAACGACAGTGCCAAATCCGGCCACCGTAAAGACCCGATCCACCGGCAGACGAAACAGACCATCACGCTTCTTTTCGGCCGCCCCTTCAGCCAACAGGGCCAGTTCTGCCTTGAGATCATCCAGGCCTGCCCCGGTCTTCGATGAGACCGGTATGATCGGCGCAGTTTCCAGAAACGTCCCGACCACAAACTCCCGCACCTCTTCCTGCACCAGCGGCAGCCAGTCCAGCTCCACCATATCGCTCTTGGTCAGGGCCACCAGACCGCAGCGCACTCCCAACAGCCGCAAGATGTCCAGGTGCTCACGGGTCTGGGGCATGATCCCCTCATCCGCCGCAATCACCAGCATCACCAGATCCATGCCGGCCACGCCGGCCACCATGGCCCGCACAAACTTCTCATGGCCCGGCACATCCACCACACCAAACTGGATACCCCCGGGCAGCTCCAGATGGGCAAAGCCCAGTTCAATGGTGATGCCACGGGCCTTTTCTTCTTTAAGACGGTCGGTATCAGTACCGGTTAGCGCCTTGACCAGCGAGGTCTTGCCGTGGTCGATATGGCCGGCTGTGCCGAGGATCAGGTGTTTCATGGGAGTTTCAGCAGCCTTTCACTGCGCCAAACCCGAACCACATGGATAGCGTCCGGGGCAATATGATACACAACCCGATAGGGAGGATGAATTAACTCACGGAGTGCGGGCATATCAAACTCAGGGACAATCCGCCCGCTTTCGGGAAACACCACTAACTGTTCAACCTTTGCAACCAGCTCATGTACCAGCCGTTCACCAACATCCGGCACTAACTGTTCCGCATACCAGTGCTGGATATCCTCAAGATCACACAGCGCCGACTCGGCAAAGTCGATGGGCTTTGGCTGAACCGTCATACCAGACCAAGACGCTTTTTGGCATCAGCCAGGTTTACGGTGCGTCCGGCATCGATATCTGAGAAGCCCTGCAATACCGCCTTCATAAAGAACCGCTCATCTTCACCTGCTTCATAATCTTGTAGCGACTGGACCACCGCAACACCACGTCCCCGGCTGGTCAGCAACACCGGACGGTGGGTGGCATCAACCTGACTGACAATCCGGCCCGGGTTCACCTTCAAGTCGGCAAGCGGTACAATGTCTTCAGAAAATTTGGTTGCTGTCTGCATGGTTGTTCACCTCACATCACGAGATGACCTGATAATAGCACCTCTTAAAAGGTTATTAAAGACAGATGTAGTGCGGCTACTTCCCGTTCAGATATTCAGCCAGGATTGAGCGGCTGTGCTCGTCATCATGGCAGTAGACACAGAGGTTTTCCCAGTTGGAGCCGTCTTTGGGGTTGTTGTGGTGGTTGCCGTCCCGGTGGTGGACCGTCAGCAGTCGCAGGTTCTCCCGCTCAAACTCACGGCCGCACTTGGCGCAGATCCAGCCGTGCAGCTTCAGGGATTGTTCACGGTAGCTGACGTTGGACGGCTTGCTGTCAGATTTGAGTCGATTTACCAGCTGGCTCAGTTCTTCTGCAGAAGGGAGTTTCTTCGATTGGGGACGTCGGTTTGCCATGGTCAGCCTCCGGCACGGGAAAAACGGTAGCCAACCCCCCGCACGGTCTGAAAAAAGATCGGACGGGAAGGGTCACGCTCGAAGTATTTGCGCAGCCTGACCACAAAGTTATCCAAGGTGCGGGTTTCGGCGTCAGAAGCATACCCCCAGACCGACTCCAGCAGGTCGCCCCGGGGGATCACCTGTCCTTCACGCTGAAAGAACAGTGACAGCACCCGCACCTCCATCTCGGTCAGGTCGATCTCCCCCTGGGCAGTTCTGGCTCGATAGGAGAGCAGGAACACCTCATTCAGACCGAACAGGTACCCCTCTTCCACCGGTTCGGGCCGGTACCAGGAGGAACGCCGCAGCATCCCTTTGACCCGCAACAGAAACTCGGCCAGGTTAAACGGTTTGGTCAGATAATCATCAGCCCCCGACTCAAGCCCACTGACCCGATCAACATCCTCTGAACGGGCGGTCAGCATCAGGATCGGCACCCTTGAGTCCAGTTCACGCATCAAGGTGCAGACCTGGAAGCCGTCCATACCGGGCAGCATCAAGTCCAGGATGATCAGATTAAAGCGCTCCACCCGCAGCGCCTCCAGGGCGGTTTCGCCACGGTCAAAGTGGCTGACCGCATAGCCGTCCTGTTCCAGGTTGAAACAGATCCCCCGGGCCAGGTGCATCTCATCCTCCACCAGCATGATGCGCGGTTTGCTGTCACTCATAGCGCAGCGCCTCAATCGGGTTCAGACCGGCTGCCTTGCGGGCCGGGTAAAAGCCGAAGAAGATGCCGACCGCACCGGAGAACAGTACGGCCACGGTAATGGCCACCGGCGAGATCAGCGTGGGCCAGGACAGAAGGCTGGAAACGATGGTGGCCCCGCCAACCCCCAGGACGATCCCCAGGATCCCTCCCAGCAGGGTCAGCAGCACAGCCTCGGTCAGGAACTGCAGCAGAATGTCGTTTTTCTTGGCACCGATTGCCATTCGGATACCGATCTCACGGGTCCGTTCCGTCACCGAAACCAGCATGATGTTCATGATGCCGATGCCGCCCACGATCAGCGAGATGGAGGCAACCGCCCCCAGCAACAGCGACATGGCCTTGGCAGACTGCTCAGCAACGGCCAGTATCTCGGACAAGTTGCGCACCGTGAAATCCGGATCCTTGCCGTTGGTGATCCGGTGGCGCTGATTCAGCAGTGCGGTGATCTCTTCTTCGGCAGAGGCCAGCAGCTCTTCGCTTCTGGCCTTGACCAGTATTGCGCCGACCGAGTTGGGAAACTGGCTGCCCAGCAACTTGCGCTGGGCCGTGCGCAGCGGCACAAAAATCACATCATCCTGATCGGTCCCCTGAGGCGATTGTCCCTTGGCCTCCAGCACCCCCACCACAGTAAACGGCACTTTCTTGATCCGGATCATCTTGCCCAGCGGATCTTCAGCCCCAAACAGGGTCTGGGCAATGGTGCGACCGATCAGACAGACCTTGGCAGCACCATCCACATCAGAGCTGGAGATACTGCGGCCAGCCGCCACCTGCCACTCACGGATAATAAACAGCTCCGGCGTAGCCCCCATCAGCAGGGTGGACCAGTTCTGATTGCCATAGACCACCTGACCGGAACCGCGAATAGTCCCTGAAGCCAGCTCCACGGAAGGGCATTCTGTCATGATCGCCTTGGCATCATCGTAGGTCAGGGTCTGCACGCCGCCACTACCGGTACGGATGCCGCTGCTGGTGGTTGAGCCGGGGATAATCAGCAGGATGTTGCTGCCAATACTGGCGATCTGCTGCGAGATGACATAGCTGGCACCGGAGCCGACGGCCATCATGGCAATCACCGCCGCAATACCGATGATGATCCCCAGCATGGTCAGGAAGGAGCGCATCTTGTTGACCCGCAGGGCTCGCAGGGCGATCCGGAGTGCCTGGGCAAGGTTGGTCATGACTTGAACGGAATCTCCAGCCGGGCTGCTACGTCCTGAAAGCAGGCCAGGGCCGGTGCGTTGTACTGGACCAGGATGATCCGGTCAAAAGCCCCGGTCCGGGCGGCAGCAGCCGCTTCCTGCAGGGCAATGGCCGCCCCTTTGAGCATCGGATAGCCGTAGACCCCGCAGCTGATGGCCGGAAAGGCGATACTGCGGATGCCGTGTTGGCGGGCAAGGTCAAAACTGGTGCGGTAGGCGGCAGCCAACAGTTCCGGCTCCCCTTTACTGCCATCGGCCCAGACCGGCCCCACGGTGTGAATTACGGAGCGCGCTGGCAGGTTGTAGCCCTTGGTGATACGGGCCTCTCCGGTGGGACACCCGCCCAGGGTGGCACACTCTGTCAGCAGCTGAGGCCCGGCAGCCTTGTGAATGGCACCATCCACCCCGCCCCCGCCCAGCAAGGTGTTGTTGGCAGCATTAACAATGGCATCCACCGGCAACGTGGTGATGTCACCTTTGATGATCTTAATTATGGGCTCCTGTTGTGTCATCAGCTCACCTTCCAGACCGCTGCAGTCGCTGCAAGACATCAGCTGCATCAGGCTCACCAAGTTGTGCGGCCTGCTCCAGGTCGTGCTTTGCCCTGTCCCGTTCCCCAAGCTGCCGATATGCCAACCCCCTGAAATAGAAGGCCCTGGGATTTTTCATCTCTTGCAGTAGAAGTACCTTGGTGAACAGCTCAACCGACCTGGCTGACTCGTGCTTCATCAGGTGCAACCAGCCCCTGTTAACGAGTACCACCGGGTCATCAGATGCTTTCTCAAAGGCCTGTTCAATCTCCTTGGCACCAGCCTCTTTCTGACCGGTCATGAACAGGCTTACACCATGAAGACTGAGAGCAACAGCATTGTCAGGCTCAACAGCCCTGGCTTGCGCAAAAGCCTCCCGGGCACGCTTGTACTGTTTCAGCCGCAGCAGGGCTGCCCCCCTGCCTAAATGGGGACGTGCCCAGTCTGGAGCCAGCTGGCCGGCATGCTTGAAGGCCGTTATAGACTGCTCATACTGATGATTATTGCGGTAGGCGACCCCCTGCTCCAAAAACTCCCTGGCCGAAAGCTCTCGAATAGCCTTTTCGTAGCTGTGGCGGATTGCCCGGCTATTGCCTTCTGTCGTTGTCTGCTGGGCGGATGGTTGTTGTACCAGAGCAAGCTGTTGTTTCAGCCGTTCTATCTCACGCAGTGATTCGTTGGCTTGCTTTCTCAGCTTTTCAAGCTCGGATGTTTTTTCTTGATCGTGCCTGATGAAGGCAATGGACTTAGCCACATCATCCGCATCAGCTTTGATTTTAGCCTTGAGAAAATAGGTCTGTCCGTCCCAACGTTCTTCAAGGATCACCGTCACCACCACACCGGCGGTGTAGGTAACTATTTCGTCTTTGGTAAGTCGGGAGTCGCTGACTATCGTGTTGCTGATCAGGTAGGTACCCAGCTCTTCCAGCAACAGCCGCTTGACCTGCTCAAGGGCAATGATCCTGCAACTCAGCTTGCTGTCGGCCTCTCCAGCCACATAGCTGTACTCACGAACAAACTCGACCGGCTTTGCCCAGGCGGCAGATGCCATGCCGATCCAGATAGTCAGCATCACAATGGCACACAACCTTAGCATGATCATACGCTGTTCCTCTTAACCGCTGTCGTCACGCTATCAGGTCCCTGAGCATCTTCAGGTTCACCTGATCCAGCTCGTCGTTATCCCCCTTTGGGGTCTCCAGAATCTTGGAGATTGCCGTAAAACGGGGATCATTCATGATGAAACGGAACGGCTCCAGCCCCAGAGCGCCCTGGCCGATATGTTCATGGCGGTCCACCCGGCTGCCCAGCCCCTTTTTGGAATCGTTCAGATGAAAACAGTGCAGCCGTTGCAGGCCCAGGATGCGATCAAACTGCGTCATCACCTCGGCATAGCCTTCCGGTGTGGCAGTATTGTAGCCGGCGGCAAAGGTGTGGCAGGTGTCAAAGCAAACTCCGAAACGGTCCGGGTATTTTGAACCGCTGATGATGATCTGCAGCTCTTCAAAGGTGCGGCCCAGGTTGGTACCCTGCCCGGCGGTGGTCTCCAGCAATACCAGTCCTTCATACGCAGGGGTCTGCTCAAACAGCTGGTCAAAGGCGGTAATCACCCGCTCCAGTCCCACCCGCGGTGGATCCGTGGTGTGGGAGCCGGGATGCATCACAATTTTGTTGATCCCTAACCGGGCGCAGGTAGCCATCTCATCGCCAAAGGCTGCCAGACTCTTGTCGCGGGTATCCCCCTCCGGCGCAGCCAGGTTAATCAGATAGATATCGTGTGAGATGATCTCATGCAGACCGGAAGCGGCAAAGGTGCGGCGAAACAGCTCGGCATCCTTGTCACTGACGGGCTTGCCCTTCCACTGATTGGAAGAGCGGGTGAAGATCTGCAGGGTACCGCACCCTGCGGAAACAGCACGCTCGATAGCCTTGTGCAGGCCACCGGCAATGGACATATGGGCTCCCAGGTAATCAGACATAGTTAATCCCTCGGCACGGCCAGCATCTTGTCCAGCGCTGCCTGTGCCTTCAATCGTACATCTTCGGCAACCGTCACCACCGGCTGCATGGTCTGCAGGGCCAGCAGAATATCATCCAGTGAGGTCAGCTTCATGTTGGGGCAGATCAGGGCCGGCGATGCCAGGATAAACTCTTTATCGGGGTTGTCCTGCCGCAGCTTGTAGAGGATACCTGCCTCAGTGCCGATGATGAACTTCTTGTCCGTACTCTGGGCGCAGTAAAAGTACATGCCGCTGGTGGAGCAGACATGGTCGGCCAGGGCCGAGACCTCCGGTGCGCACTCCGGATGACAGATGAACTGGGCATCAGGATGATGCGCCTTTATCTCAAGAACCTTGGCGGCTGTCAGTCGTTCATGGGTAGGGCAGTAGCCGTCCCAGTAGATGAACTCCTTCTCTGGCAACTGCCGGGCAATCCAGCGCCCCAGGTTACGGTCCGGCGCAAAGATCAGTTGTTTGTCGCTCAACGAGCGAACCACCGAGACCGCATTGGCCGAGGTGCAGCAGATGTCCGATTCTGCCTTGACCGCTGCAGTGGAGTTGACATAGGTCACCACCGGCACACCGGGGTGCTGGCGTTTCAGCGCCTGCAGGCCATCGACATCAACCATATCAGCCATGGGGCAACCGGCATCGGCCCGTGGCAACAGCACGGTCTTGTCTGGCGAGAGGATGGCGGCTGACTCGGCCATGAAATGGACACCGCAGAAGACAATGACCGCGGCATCCGTTCTGGCCGCCTCCATGGAGAGCTGCAGCGAATCACCGGTAATGTCGGCTATTGCCTGCACCTCATCACGCATATAGTTGTGGGCCAGCAGCACCGCCCTGCGCTCTGTGAGCAACCGGCGGATTTCAGTATTGATTGCAGTGGTGGACATGCCCCCTCCATGACTTGAGTATTGACAAATAAGAACAGATGGCGCTATAGAAAACATCTTTCGGGATGTAGCGCAGCCTGGTAGCGCACCTGCTTCGGGAGCAGGGGGCCGCACGTTCAAATCGTGTCATCCCGACCATCTATGTTCAAGGGGTTGCGTTTTAGACGTGACCCCTTTTGTTTAGCTCCTGCCGCTCCAGTTACTGAAGAGCGAACTGCCATCCTGCGAAGCGATCCATATTTTTACGTCATAGGGCTTCACGCGTCAATCATTGTTGGTTGTTTTCTCTTTATTGCTCAAAATCATTGCCTTACAATAACGACCCTTCGTCTCCGCTCATGTGCGCATCGTTCCCCGAGCAAAGCCGAAGGGAACTGTATCAAGGTCAGCTCAAGGCCAGGTAATCCTATGTTTTGCTGATCTGACACGATTCAGGACAGGTGAGCGCCATGACACCTACAACAACTTGTCAAAGCCCGCAGGTCACACTTTGGGAAATCTTTGCCCTGTTCTGCAAAGTGGGAGCAATTGGCTTTGGTGGCGGCATGGCGATTGTGGCCCTGACCGAACGGATGGTGGTACAGGAAAAACAGTGGGTCACGGCTGAGGAGTTTCTGCACGGGTTGGCCTTTGGTCAGATATTAGGCCCCTTCTCACTCAACACCTGCACCTTTGTGGGCTATCGCCTGCGAGGAGTGCCTGGCGGTTTGCTGGCGGCAGTCGGCTTTCTGCTGCCTTCATTCCTGATCGTCTCCGCACTGGCCTGGCTGTATCTCCGTTTTCAGCATTTGCAGTTGCTTAAAAAGGCCCTGGCTGGTACCAATCCGGTGGTGATCGGCCTGATCTGCGCAGTGGTGCTGGACATGGGCAAAAAGCAGGTGCAGGGGCTTTCCGGCTGGCTGCTGGCCCTGGCCGCCTTTGTTGCAGCAGCACTCCTGCAGATAAATGTTGCGCTGGTACTGGCTGCCGGTGTGGTCTGGGCCTTTGGCCGTGCCCTGTACCGGCGAAGGCTGAGCTGATGCTGACCCTGGCCTGGACCTATCTGAAGATCGGCCTGATCTTTTTTGGCGGCGGCTATGTGCTGATACCGCTGTTGCAGCACCTGCTGGTGGAACAGTACCGCTGGCTGACCCTGCGGGAGTTTCTGGACGGCGTGGCGATTTCACAACTGACCCCCGGCCCTCTGGCAATGCTGGCCACCTTTACCGGTGTACGGGTGGCCGGTTTTGCCGGTGGCCTGATTGCCACGGTCTGCATCTTTCTGCCTTGTGTTGTGTTGATGCTGCTGGTGGGGAAGTATTACACCCGGCTCAAGGAGATCGACCTGATACGGACCACGCTGGATGGCATCTTGCCGGCAGTGGTTGGTCTGGTTGCCTCGGCTGCCTGGTCTCTGGGGACTACACTGGGTAGCCTGCAAGAATGGTTGCTGCTGATTGCCGCCTTCTGCCTGTTCCGCTGGACTTCAGTCAATCCGATGGTGATGATTTTGGGCAGCGGTATTATCGGTATGCTGCTTTAGTCGAAAAACTGCGTGCATTTTTGCTCTGAAGCAGCTATAAAAAGACAAATTGTGTCCTGTATCAGACACAGACACAAGCACAGTAATCTTACAATGAGGAGACAAACCAATGATGGAAAAAGTCCAGGCAGTGCTTGATCAGGTACGCCCGATGCTGCAGCGCGATGGTGGTGATGTGGAGTTGGTGGAGGTAACCGCAGACGGCATTGTCAAGGTAAAGTTGCAAGGGGCTTGTGGCTCCTGCCCCATGTCCACCATGACCCTTAAAATGGGAATCGAAAAGGCGATCAAGGAGCAGATCCCCGAGATCGTAGAGGTTCAGCAGATTCGCTGATCCTGCCGTACGCAGCTTCAGTATGCACAAAAAAACCCGGATGATTCCGGGTTTTTTTGTGCATCTGGCGTTGCTGGATCAGCCGACCAGCTTGGCCCCGATGTGGCTCAAGGCCGGCCAGGCGATGTTGAGGGCGGCACCGGCAGCAAACAGACCGAACACGCCAAGGACCCTGCCGATATACTTCCTGTCATCTAAATCGGAATAACTGACTTTTACTTTCATGATGGTGCTCCTCCTTCAGGAATAGGTATGGTTTGATGTTGCGTTAGCTCAACAGGCTCAGGATACCGCTGATGGAACCTGCTGCTGACCAGGTAATGAAACCGCCGAGGAATACTGCAGCACCGGCGAAGATCGCGAGGCTACCTTTTGCGGTGGTTTCTGCCAACAGGACCGAGAAATTATTTTTTGCTTTCATGACACTCTCCTTTGTCTGTTTGAATGGTAGGTAACGTTTATTGGATGTTGTGCTGGCACGGTGTTGCTTTGTTGTTGTGTGTTGCTTTGGTTTTAGTATTAGCAGCAACCATGCCAAACGATCAGACTTTTTGATAATAAAATAAAAATCCCTAATATCAACATCTTATACAGCGCAATCGACCATCTCAACTCTCAGCCAACCATGCATCATCACGGCTTGTTGCACGGCTAGCTGCAACGATCAGCCGCCGTTGACTTGCTTAACTCTTTGTTTTTAAATGAATTAGTAAGGCGTTGCATGCAACGACGTTGCGTTGCATCACGCAAGAGACAGGCTGATCAGAGCTGTTATGCCATACACCAACCACATCAGCCGCACCGCCTGCAAAATATGGTGCGACTGCAGCGGCTGCAGCGGATCACCCATGAACGGCCTGGAACTGGGCAGACCAAAGTAGCTGTTAACCCCGCCCAGCCGTACTCCGAGGGCACCGGCTACGACCGACTCAATCTGACCACCGTTGGGGCTGGGGTGGTTGTGACGGTCACGCCGGAAGATCTTCCAGGCATTCCCCGGATATAATCTTAGCAGCAGGGCTGCAGGGATAACCAGCAAGGCAGTCAGCCGGGCAGGCAACAGGTTTGCCAGGTCATCCAGCCGCGCTGATGCCCAGCCAAACTGCAGGTAGCGCTCGTTTTTATAACCAAAGGTAGAATCCAGGGTACTGATCGCCTTGTAGGCCAGCGCCCCCAGCGGCCCGCCCAGACAGGCAAACAGCAGCGGTGCCGTGCAGCCATCCACCGTGTTTTCCGCCACTGACTCAACCGCAGCACGGGTCACCTCACCTTCATCCAGGTCAGCCGTATCCCGCCCCACCAGCCAACCCACCCGTTGCTGCGCTTCAGTCAGATTCCCGGCCTTCAAAGTACGATAGACTGCCAGGGCATGGTCATGCAGGCTGCGGGTTGCCAGGCAGGTGTACAGCAACAGGATCGCGACGATATCTCCGGCCAGCGGATGCAGCAGGGCCGCCACTTTGAACAGACCGAAACCGACCATAACCGTACTGCCCACCACCAGCAGAACCGCAAAAATTCCGGCCAGCTTTTGGCTGGCAATCAAACGGCGCAGTGGTGTTTCAGAGAGCTGGGCCAGCCAGCCGATCCCCTGCACCGGATGGGGCAACCAGCGAGGGTCGCCCAGTAGTAGGTCCAGCAGGATGGCCAGAAGTATCTGTTGGTAGAGAGGGATCACAGACTGTTAATAGCACGCGGATAACGCGGATTGAACGGATTTTAGCAGATCATTCAGAATCAGCTCCTTGTATTTATTGTCGCCATGTACTAAGTTATGTACATATTCAGCAAGGAGGTACCAGCAATGAACGCCCTGACCTATACCTATACGCGCCAGCATTTTGCAGAGGTCATGAAATCAGTCAATGAAGACCACGTTCCCGTGGTGGTGACCAGCCAGCGTGGCAAACCGGTTGTCATCCTTTCACTCGACGATTTCCACGCATATGAAGAAACCGCCTATCTACTCCGCAATCCCCAAGGGGCCAAACGGCTGCTTGAATCTGTGGAGGAACTATGTGCAGGCGGCGGGCAGATCAGAGACCTGTCGGAATGATGATAAAATTTTCAACCGCAGCATGGGAAGATTATCTACACTGGCAGACAACCGACAAGACGATGCTGAAACGGATCAATCAGCTTATCCGGGATATCCAGCGAGAACCTTTTGCCGGCATCGGCAAGCCGGAACCGCTCAAACATCAATTGGCAGGTTTCTGGTCACGCAGAATAGACAGCTGCCACCGCCTAGTCTATGCGGTCGAAGGAGATACGCTCCTGATTGCTCAGTGTAGAGATCATTATTAACTCGTAATTGACCGGCATGCATCTTGTGAGCCTTTGCGGTAAAATTGATCAATCATAACCGCAACAACCGATAAATCTCTCGCATATCCAGGCTGTTTCTCACACAGTCGGTCAGGCGATCCAGTGCCGGTTCCAGATCATAGCAGGCCCGGATTGCGCCATCTGCCAGCCAGCCTTTACGCTGCCGCAGCCGATCAAGCAGCCAGCGCCGGAAGGGGTCGGCATCAAAGATACCATGCAGGTAACTGCCCCAAACCAGACCATCGGCACTGCCTGCACCGAGCAGACGGCCATCCTGCCCCGTAATCAGTGGTTCAATCCCTTCTGCAGTGGTAATGCCGTGGTGGATCTCATAGCCGGAAAGCATACAGCCCGAGGGGAGATGACAACAACGGGTCTGCAGGGTGGTCTTTTCTTCTGCCATGACAGTGTTGATTGCCAGCAGCCCCAATCCTTGCTGTTCCCCAGCCCCTGATTCTATAGCATGGGGATCACTGATCCGCCCACCCAGTAGCTGAAAACCGCCGCAGATGCCGATGATCTCAGCCTGTCCAGCCTGGGCCAGATCAAGGATGGCTGCTGCCAGTCCGGTCTGTTGCAGCCAGGCCAGGTCAGCCAGGGTATTCTTGCTGCCGGGCAGGATCAGGGCATCAGGCTGCCCCAGTTCCGTTACGCTACGGACGATCCGCAGGCCAACATCCGGCTCCAGCCCCAGCGGGTCAAGGTCGGTAAAGTTGGAGATATGGGGCAGGTCCAGCACTGCAATATCAAGCAGTTGTGTGTCCTTTGTCCCTGCAGCCAGCAGCCCCTGCTTGAAGGAGACCGAGTCCTCCTCCGGCAGGCCCAGATTATGCAAATAGGGAATGGTACCCAGCACCGGCTTGTTGGTGTGGAAACGGGTGTAGGCCAAGGCATCACCCAGCAGGGAGGCATCGCCCCGGAAGCGGTTGATCACAAACCCGGCCACCATGGCCCGTTCTGCCTCACTTAGGACCTCCATGGTCCCCACAAATGAGGCAAACACGCCGCCCCGGTCAATATCCCCCACCAGCAACACCGGCGCATGGGCATAGCGGGCCATGTTCATGTTCACGATATCATTGGCCTTCAGGTTCACCTCTGCCGGGCTGCCCGCCCCTTCCAGCACCATGATCTGATGTTCAGCAGACAGTTCATCGTAGCAACGTTGCACTGTTTTAAAGATCTCAG
Organism: uncultured Geobacter sp.; assembly: GCA_964648885.1. GTDB lineage: Bacteria > Desulfobacterota > Desulfuromonadia > Geobacterales > Pseudopelobacteraceae > Trichlorobacter. The sequence continues at coordinate 32,074 of CAZYMK010000004.1, forward strand.
CCCGTTGCTCTGCATAATCCTTGAAGTGGGTGGTGCCAATCGCCTTGCCGCACAGAATCACCTGGGAACCGGTCTCGCTGTTGGGCTTCAGCAGCACCGGATTCATCCGCACGTCCGGGTCAAGGCGACAGGCCTGGGCCTGCAGCACCTGGGCCCGTCCCATCTCACCGCCGTCACGGGTCACAAAGGAGTTAAGCGACATGTTCTGGGCCTTGAACGGCGCCACAGCATGGCCATCCTGCTTCAAAATCCGGCAGAGCGCAGCGGTCAGGATACTCTTACCAGCGTTGGAGCCGGTGCCTTGAAACATGATCGCCGGGGTTTGGCGCTTCACGATTCGTGGCCGTGACGGTGCCAGGATACTCTGCAAAACAGTGTAGAGCCGCTGCTGCTCCGGTTCAGTCCGCACCGCCACACGGAAGTAACGGCCATCCAGTCCGGCAAAATTCCCGCAGACCCGCAGGGCGATCCCCTGTTGCAGGGCCAGGTCGGCAAGCTGTTGTGCAGCAAGGGTTTGATGATCAAGCCGCAGCAGCAGAAAATTGGCCTCACCGGGGAAGACCGTCAGGCCGGGCAGCTGACTCAACGCCTGAGACAGCTGCTGCCGCTGGTGGCTGACAAACGAGCGGGTACGCTGCAGGTACTCTGCATCCTGTACTGCCCGCACCCCCACCGCCTGGGCCAGGCTATTGACGGTCCAGTTGGGCAGATAATTTTTAAGCTGCCGGATATGCCCTGCAGCGCCGGTCAGGTAACCCAGACGCAGGCCGGGAATGGCATACAGCTTGGTCAATGAGGTCAGGATCAGGATATTTTCAGGCCGGTTCTGCTGCAGGCTCTGGCTGGCATCGGTAAAGCCGATGAATGACTCATCCACCACAAACAGGGTGGCCGGATGTTGCAAGGCGATTGCACGCAGGGTTTCTGCATCAAAGGTGCGACCGGTGGGGTTGTTGGGCTGGCCCAACAGCACCAGTTGGGCTGGTTTCAGGAATGGTACCAGGCAGATTGGATCAAGCACAAAACCGGTATCAGGAGAGAGTGGCACCTGCTCGATGTTCAGACCGGACAGCCGGGCCGGTTCCTCATAATCGGCATAGCTGGGTACCGCTAGCAGCAGTGAGGAACAACCCAGCGCCCGGGGTAGCAGGTGCAACAGTTCGGTGGCGCCGTTACCCACCAGGATCTGATCAGTCGATATCCGGTGCAGGCCGGCCAAGGCATCTACCAGTTCGGTTGCATCCGGGTCAGGATAATGAATCAGATCACTGATCCGGCTTTCAATCAGCGGGCGCAGCCAGTCCGGCGGCCCCAGCGGGTTGATGTTGGCGGAGAAGTCCAGCAACTGCTCTGCAGGGAGGCCTGCTGCTTGACTCAAGAGACGAAGATTGCCGCCGTGACGATGGTGCTGCAGCTGATTGATCATGAGAAAATGCTTGACTCCGCATGCAAATAATGAAATCAGATAGCACACTTCACACATCGAATGGAAGCGAGGAAGAGGGGTGCCGCCCGGCATGGTGCTATCCCCCCGCTGCCCCGCAGCCGTAAAGGGAACGAACGTCCAACCCAAATCAGTTTAACGGTTTCAGTTCAAGGATGATGGCACGGAAGAGGCGACAAAGGCGTACGAATCAGTACGTTGAGGAAGCCGACGACGCAGCCAACGCAGCCAGCGCCTTGCAATGAAAGCGTAAGGGTACAGCCACTGGGAAACTGGGAAGGCGGACAAGTAGGTGGCCCTGAGCCGGAATACCGCTCCATTCGCACGCTTCGGGGGAGGCACCTCATGCGCGGTCATTGGCCGTCATCTGTTTTATCGTATCTGTTGTCTCCCCAGTGCACACAAACTTAAGGGACTTGGAATTTCTGATGTACCAGGTTCTACGCTCAGATTTAGGCTGGATTTGTCGTACCTGATTGAACAAAACCGCAGGCGTAGCAAGGCTACGCTGAGGATTTTGTGATTGAAGGGGCGGCAAAGACGGCCTGAAGATGAGATGTAAAACGGTAGAGTAGCAAGTTCCAAGTCCCTAATGCCCACTGCACACGGTTGTGCTGTGCATTATCTGTATCCCTGCAGACAAGGAGTCGCCGGTGAAACGTATAGAAGAAACCTTGCAACGGATCCAGCCGCCTGATCAAAACCTGCTGATACAGACCCGATCCCGACTGGACAACAAGACAAAACCGCTTTGTTCTCTCGGGCGCCTGGAAGAATTTGCCTGCCGGCTGACAGCGATCACCGGGCAGGAACAACCAGACCTGTCGCGCAAGGTTATCTTTACCTTTGCCGCTGATCATGGTGTGACAGAAGAAGGGGTATCACTCTATCCCCGCGAAGTTACGGCCCAGATGGTGTTCAACTTTCTGCACGGCGGGGCGGGCGTCAATGTGCTGGCACGTCATGCCGGAGCCGAAGTGCGGGTGGTTGACGTTGGGGTGGATTATGACTTTGAGAACTGTCCCGGCCTGATCCATTGCAAGGTTGCCCGAGGTACCCGCAATTTTTGCACAGGCCCGGCAATGAGCCCTGAAGAAATGGCTGCCGCTGTTTCAGTCGGCCTGGACCTGGCAGCGCACTGCAAGGTTGAAGGGATCGGCCTGGTGGGCACCGGTGAGATGGGGATCGGCAATACCACCCCCTCTTCCGCCCTCATTGCAGCCATCGGCCAATGGGAGGTTGAACAGGTTACCCATCGCGGCACCGGCATCGCTGATGAGGCCCTGCAGAGAAAAATCAATGTCATTAAACGCGGCCTGACCCTGCATACTCCTGATCCATCCAGACCATTGGACATACTGGCCACGCTGGGCGGCCTGGAAATCGCCGCCATCACCGGCCTGATCATTGGCTGCGCTGCAGAACGGATTCCGGTGGTGATCGACGGCTTTATCTCTACGGCCGGGGCACTGATTGCCGCTGAACTGCATCCGCAGGTACGGAACTACCTGTTTGCCGCCCACCAGTCTGCCGAGATCGGACACCGCTTTATGCTGGAGCGGATCGGTCTCCATCCCATTCTGGACCTGGAGCTGCGTCTGGGTGAAGGTACCGGCGCAGCATTGGCAATGCCGCTGCTTGAGGCTGGTGTCAAGATTCTTGCCGAGATGGCGACGTTTGAGCAAGCCGGAGTAACCGGCCCATAAACGTGTACATGAACCTTCAGACTTCATGGATACGTAAGGGGATTGTTGTTATGTGGATGCAGCAGCTTACCGACTATACAAGAGCGCTTAGCCTGGTGGGCCGGGATGTTGAAGCGACACAACGGCTATGCGGGTAAACAGTCAATGATCAAATGGGCCAGCCTATCACTGATGCTGCACCTGTGTGCTGCCGGTCTGCTGATTGCTGCCGGACTACACCCGCAGCAGCCGGAACCGGTCTTGATTGATCTGACCATGACACCTGTGCTGCTGCCTGCCGGGTCAACCGTTGAGCCCAAAGCCGCCCCTGCACATAAAACCGGTCTAACACCGCACGTTTCACGTCAAAGAAAGGCAGAAACCACAACACCACCTCTGCAGCAGCCGGATAAAGTGCCCTCCCCGCAACAGGACCATGTGGTGCATCCGAAAAAAGAAACCGTTCCGCAGTCCCGGCAGACGGTAAACACTTCTACTTCTGATCACAACACTGGCCCACCAATCATGGCACAGCAGGCTGGCAAAACCCCGGCAGTAACAACGGTAACTGCTTCAACAGGACAGCCGACAGCAGAGGACAAGGCACGCAGCCGTTATCAGCAGGAACATTTCGGATACATTCGTGACTTGATCATGCAACAACTTACCTATCCGCAGCTTGCTCGTCGCAGAGGTTGGAGCGGACGGGTTGTTTTGGCGTTTGTCGTGGCAGAGGACGGCAATGTGCGCTCAATAAAGGTGAAAGAGAGCAGCGGCTATAGCGTGTTGGATACGAGCGCCGTGGAAACGGTTAAAAACGTAGCCCCTTTCCCGAAACCGCCACTCCTCGCTGAAATCACCATACCGGTGGTATTCAGGCTACATTGACGTATGAGCTGATAGCCAGAAGAGTCTTGGTCAAGCTGAAATCAGCCAGACTATGTTTCTCTGGCTATCCCGAAAAATGGAAGGAAGCCTGCTATGCGTACAACCCTCCTGCAATTGATAACGATCTGCCTGTCCGTTGTAGCCCCGCTGCAGGCTGCCGAGCTTGCTTTACCCATTGAGCTTGGCGCAACCGCACAGGTACTGAAAACCGAACGGGACAGCCTCTGGGAAAAGAGCCTGATTGTGCAGCTGAACGAGCGGCGGCATCTGATTTCCACCAGCGACGGCATCATCAACGGCCTGGGGGCGATCAACCATAGCGCCCACCCCCTGCTCTGGAAGAAACTTTCTGTTGAGCTTGCCACCACGCTGCAGTGTGGCGGCAAGACCTATGAACAGCAGCGCAAAGGGATGATCGCCAGCACGCTGGGGCTGCAGCCTGCAGACCTGACCCTGGTGGGCACGGCTGCAGATATGGACAACCTGGCCGTGGTGACCAAACAGTTTTCACCCTTTACCGTTACCGCCCTGGTTACGGCCGGAGCCAAAAGCAATGCCCTGCGGGCCGGGGTTGACGAAGGCACCAACATTGAACCATCCGACCCGCCCAGCGGGACCATTAACATCATGGTGCTGACCAATGCCCGTCTGACTGACGGCGCTCTGGCACGGGCTGTGATCACCATCACCGAGGCAAAGACCGCTGCACTGGAGGATCTGAAGGTACCCAGCAGCTACACCAAAGGGGTGCAGGCCAC